>JAYSVA010000594.1:0-11745 GCA_043718785.1 Hyphomicrobiaceae bacterium | reverse complement strand
CTTGCCAGTGCGGCGAGCGGGCGAGCAGATAGAGCGCCCACGTCAGCGCCTTCGCCGTCGTCTCGTGTCCGGCCTCGAGCAAGGTGAGCAAGTTGCTGACGACCAGATCATCCGCCATTGGCTCGTTGGTGTCGGGATGGCGGGCTAGTAACAGCCTTCCGATCAGATCAACGGGCACGCCTTGCTGCGCAGCCACTTGGGCGCGTCGCCGCGCCACAATAGCCGATACCGCCGCCCGCATCTGATCGGCCGCCCGCCGCATCATTCGGGTGGCCGGATGCGGCATCCACTCCGGCAGCTGTAGGACCGCGTACGCGAGCGGCCAGGACGCCTTCGCGAGATAGTCGTTGCCGGCTTTCAGGATCGTCTCAGCTTCCGCCGGACGGCCACCGACCAGCATCGTCGCGATGATGATGTCGAACGTCACCCGCAGCATGTCAGCATCAATGGCTTCCGCCGCACCCGGGTTGCTGGCCGAGCGCCAACGGGCCAGCTGCGCGTCTGCCGCCACCGTCATTTCGGGCACATAATTCTGGATATCGGCGGCGCGGAACAACGGTGCCAGCGCCCGGCGCTGCCAGCGCCAATCCATGCCCTCGGCGAGCAGAATGCTGCCTGCCAGCGACGCGCCGAGCACGCGCCGTTCCGCAGGCGTTTTGATCACCCTGTCAGCATCCGCGACGAGAACACGCTCAACCATCGCCGGGTCCGACAGCCACACTATGGTGCGGGTTTTGGTCGGCCGGAACACCACGAGTTCGTCCTCGTAGGCTTGGCGTGGTGTCGCCCGTAGCGGGTTGCGCACGAACGTCGGCAGCATCCGCCACAGCGCCAAGGGCTGCTCTGGCGGCGTGATGGTCGGCGGATACAGCGGGGCGTCAGCGGGAAAAGGTGTTGAGGCCGTGTCCATGGGCATCTCCCGAAAAGCAAATGACGCCCGGCAGGGGTGCCGAGCGCCATGTTATTGTATCGCTGATTGCGGCGTAAGGCCGATCGCGAGCCTCACTTCGCGTGGCCCATCATGACTTCGACGTGATCCCAGTTGACGAGGTTGTCGAAGAACGCTTCCAGGTACTTCTGGCGGGCGTTGCGGTAGTCGATGTAGTAGCTGTGCTCCCAGACGTCGGCGCCGAGGATCGGCTGCGCGCCGTGCATCAGTGGGTTCTCGCCGTTCGGGGTCTTCGACACTTCGAGCTTGCCGCCCTTGACGTTCAGCCAGCACCAACCGGAGCCGAACTGCGTCACGCCAGCCTGGACGAAATCGCCGCGCAGCTTGTCGTAGCCGCCGTAGGTGTCGACCATCGTCTGCAGCTTTGCTGGCAGTTTCTTGCCGCCGCCGCCCTTCTTCATCCACTTCCAGAAGTGCTCGTGGTTATAATGCTGGCCGATGTTGTTGACGACCGGCATGTCCTTGGCGTCGAACGCCATTTTGCAGATTTCTTCGACCGATTTGCCGTCATATTTGGTGCCAGCGCCAGCCAGCTTGTTGCCGTTGTCGACGTAGGCCAGATGATGCTTATCGTGATGGAACTGCAGCGTTTCCACCGACATGTACGGGGCGAGGGCGTCATAAGCGTATGGCAGTTCTGGCAGTTTGAAGGCCATGGGAGACTCCATCTTGTGAGGAGGTTGCGGGGGAAGTTCCGAGCCGCAACCTAGTCCCTCAGTTGGCGCAATGCAAACACGACTGGCCAGACCTGTTCGGTAACTTCGGCGGCCGAGGTTATCCCCAGGCGTTCGGCTCAGGTTGCAGCAACATGGTGCTTAGCTGCTTCTGCTTGCGGGGCGAATTTGCTACATGTGGCGACTCAGTGACATCTGCGCTATGAGGCACACGGGTTTGCTTAGAAAAAACTACCAGTCCGCCATTCCGCCTGCTCGGACCAATCGGGAGAACAACGCCATGGGGCTCAGTCTTGCCACAGCGCCGAAATTAACGCCGGGTTCTTCCAGCGAGGCTGCTGAAACCGAAGCCAACGACACCCGAATTGCGCCCGACCCGTTCACCGCAGTGCTGCCCGCGCTGTCGGCGCTTGGTGCCATCGCCTCGATTGCCGCCGTCAACTGGGTGGCGCAGGATAAAACGGCGGACCGGCCGAAGGTCAAGCGCAAGGCCGGAATGGCGCTGCAGGACCTGGAAAGCTGCTGCATGGGCCTGCAGGAGATCTTCCGCCGTTTCCACCGTCACCCCAAGCTGTTTGCGGGTGAAGGCGGCTCGTTGGTCTCACCGCTGAAGTTCGGCGTCCACGGTGCTCGGGTCAGCCCGGAGACCGCGCGCGTCTATGCCCGGTTGATCAACGATATCGCCTCGATGCTGGTGCTGGCCTCGCAGAACGCGTTCGACGTGATGTCAGCGGTTGAGGATGGCGAAATTGCCGCGCCGGAGCAGCTGTTCTACGGCTTCGGCGATTGCCAGGAGCGGCTCAACAAGCTGTTGTCGTCCCGCGCCACGCTGAAACTATCCGTCGAAACCGGCCTGCAAGTTGCCGACAAGCTCACGGAGCTGGTGCGCGAGTTGAAGGGCTATCGGGTGGAGTAGGCCTCCTTCCGGTTGTCGCCTTAATGATCGGCCAATGATTCGGCCAAAAAACTTGTGATTTTGAAAAATTGCGAGTATCGGTGGGCATCCGAAGCGATCAATGATCGGCCAAAATGACTTTGGAAACACCCTCACGCATTGAACCTGCTTGGCTTGAGCAACCCACTGTCGCCATCGTCGATGTTATCGCGGAAATCGCCGCCGCCTCAGCTGTGCTCGGTCGGGCCCTGCACCCGAAGACAGCCGCAAATTTGGCCGATCTCGTGCGCCTGATGAACTGCTACTATAGCAACTTAATCGAAGGCCACGACACCCGCCCGCGCGATATTGAACGGGCGATGTCAGGGGATCTCGATAACAACGAAGCGCGTCGCAATCTGCAGCGAGAGGCAGTGGCGCATATACGTGTGCAAACTGAGATTGACCATCTGGCGGCTCAAGGCACTCTTCCTGAGCCAGCGTCCCGTGAGTTTGTTGGATGGGTACATCGCGTTTTCTATCGAGATGCACCTGAGGATATGTTGCGCATCGGCGGCGCCGCTGGTGGACGAACATTTATAATGTCACCGGGCGACTGGCGCTCGCAGGCAGAACACGACAACGCTGTTGGCCGACATCTGCCACCATCGAGTGACCGGGTTGCCGATTTCATGGCGTATTTTGAGGAGCGCTACCGATTTGATCGAATGGGTTCGGCGACACGCGTTTTAGCGTTACCGGCGGCTCACCACAGGTTTAACTACATCCACCCGTTTCCTGACGGCAATGGCCGTGTCAGCCGCCTGATGAGCCACGCGATGGGGCTCAAGGCAGGCATTGGCGCACATGGCCTGTGGTCGATCTCGCGTGGGCTCGCACGCGGACTCGATAGCCGTCAGGACTACAAGCGTATGATGGATCATGCGGACATGCCGCGTCAGGGCTCACGTGATGGGCGCGGCAACCTTTCAGAGCGGACTTTGGAAGAGTTCTCACTTTGGTTTCTAAAAGTTTGCCTCGATCAGATCACTTTCATGTCTGAGCTGTTTGAGATCAGAACTCTTGATCGGCGGCTGCAGACTCTGGTCAATCAATCCTCAATCCTCAAACCAGAAGCAGCCAGACTGTTAACCGAAGCACTGGTGCGCGGAGAAATTGAACGCGGCGACGTGTCCAGGATCACCGGATTACCCGAGAGAACGGCACGCCGCATACTCAACGACAGCATCGCAGCCGGGTTACTTGCCTCGACAACGCCAAAAACCGCAGTTTCACTTCGCTTCCCAACATCGGCCCTTGACGTGCTGTTCCCGCGCCTTTTCCCCGTCGTATGAACCGCATCGTAGCCGCTCAACCCTCACTTCGGGCGGATGCTGGTGAAGCCGAATTCGCGGTCGGGTTTGCTGGGGAAACGAAAGCGTGACTTCAGGATCCAGCGTAATTCCGGCTGATACTCGAACCAACCTTCATTGATCACGACGCCATCCATTACGGTGGTTTTTTCGATGCGCTGCGTGGTGAACTTGCAGGCGCCGATGTTGACGCTGCTCGGCCCGACCAGGGTGAGTTTGTGTTCACCCGCCTGAACCTTGCCGTTGCAGTCGGTAACTTTGGCCCGGTCGGTGCGCGGTTGCCCGACCACCAGGACCGGCTGCTGGGTCGGGTGTTGTTCCCACTCATAGGTAAACTGACCACCCGAGGGGCACTCAAAACTTTCAGGCTGAAAGTTTACGTACACGCTCTTCAGCAGCTGATTGCCGCGCGGCGTCTCGGTCAACATCCGGCCGTCGACGAGCTGATGCGTTGTGACCGCCCCGTCGGTGCCGGTCAACTGGAACCCTTGCGATAATGCGGCGAGCGTTGGGCACTCAGCGGCGGTCGCTGGCCCTGCGAAAACGGCCAGCATAACGCAGGTAATGAAGAACTTGGTCATGGCGCATTTCATGTCGGGACGAACATGTCAGGGCATATCTGAAACATTGGGTGGGTGCCAGCCAGCAGCCCCGCGCAATTGGTCCAGCAGTTAGTCCAGAAACGCGCAAATCCCCTGCGGTTTCGCGGTGTGGATTACGTGCCTGAACCGACCGTTTTTATTGCTTCAACCCACTGAGATCGGCTACGATAAATTGGACTGAACCACCCTAGCGCACGCCTGTTCCGGCGTGCGTCGCGTTTTTGGGGCCGCCTGCATGTTGTCGGGCCTCCAAAACCGCGCAAAATAAGGACTTTTAGCCAGTGGCTGACAAAGACAAGACCCCACCGCCCGAAGATCCAAAAGATCCGCCGTCCGCGCCAAAGGGACCGAACGACACACGCCCGGTGTTGATCACCGACGAAATGAAGAAGTCCTACCTCGATTACGCCATGAGCGTGATCGTTTCGCGGGCCCTACCCGACGTTAGGGACGGCCTGAAGCCGGTGCACCGCCGCATCCTCTTCGGCATGTCGGAGCTCGGGCTGGAGCCGACGAAGAAGCACGTCAAATGCGCCCGCGTCGTCGGCGAAGTGATGGGCAAGTACCACCCGCACGGCAACCTCGCGATCTATGACGCGCTGGTCCGCATGGCGCAGGACTTCTCGATGCGCGTGCCGCTGGTCGATGGCCAGGGCAACTTCGGCTCGGTCGATGGCGATCCCCCCGCTGCCGACCGTTACACGGAGTGCCGCCTCGCCCGCGTCGCCAATACGTTACTCGACGACCTCGACAAAGACACCGTCGACTACCGCGACAACTACGATGGCACGCTGTCCGAACCCTCAGTTATGCCGGCTAAGTTCCCGAACCTTCTGGTCAACGGCGCCGGTGGCATCGCCGTCGGCATGGCCACCAACATCCCGCCGCACAATCTCGGCGAAGTCATCGACGGCTGCTTAGCGCATCTCGACAACCCCGAAATCACCATCGACGAGCTGTGCCAGATCATCACCGGGCCGGACTTCCCGACCGGCGCGCAGATTTTGGGGCGCGGCGGCATTCTCTCGGCCTACCACAAGGGCCGCGGCTCCATCATCGTTCGCGCCAAGGTCGAGGTCGAGGAGATCCGCAAAAACCGCGAGGCGCTGATCGTCACGGCGATCCCGTATCAGGTGAACAAGAAGACGTTGATCGAGAAGATCGGCGATCAGGTGCGCGATAAGAAGATCGAGGGCATCTCCAACGTCTGGGACGAAAGCAACCGCGAGGGCATGCGGATCGTCATCGAGTTGAAGCAGGGCGCCATCGCGGACGTCGTGCTGAACCAGCTCTATCGTTACTCCGACCTGCAGACGACGTTCGGTGCCAACATGCTGGCAATCACCGGCGGCCGCCCGGAGCAGCTGAACCTGAAGGATTTCATCCAGGCGTTCACCGCCTTCCGCGAGGAAGTCGTCTCCCGCCGCACCAAGTTCCTGCTCAACAAGTGCCGTGATCGCGCGCACATCTTGGTGGGTCTCGGCATCGCCGTTGCCAACATCGACGAAGTCATCACGTTGATCCGCACATCGTCGGGACCGGCGGATGCCAAGGAAAAGCTGCTCGCCCGTGACTGGCCAGCCAAGGACATGCTGCCACTACTGCAGCTGATCGCCGATCCGCGCGCCCGCATGACGGAAGCCGGCACCATGCGGCTGTCGCCGGAACAGGCGCAAGCGATCCTCGACCTCCGCCTGCAACGCTTGACCGCACTGGGCCGCGATGAAATCGGCGATGATCTCAAGAAGATCGCGGACGAAATCAAAGAATACCTGGAGATCCTGTCGAGCCGCGTTCGCATCGTCGACATCATCAAGGGCGAGCTGACCAGCATCAAAACGCTGTACGCCAAGCCACGCGAAACCGAGATCCTCGACATCGAAGGCGAACTTGATGACGAAGACCTGATCCAGCGCGAAGACGTCGTCGTCACCGTCAGCCACAAGGGCTACATCAAGCGCGTGCCGCTCTCGACCTACCGGGCACAGCGGCGCGGCGGCAAGGGCCGTTCCGGCATGACCACACGTGACGAAGATGTGGTGACCCGCATCTTCATCACCTCGACGCATACGCCGGTGCTGTTCTTCTCATCACGCGGCATGTGTTACCGTATGAAAGTGTGGCGTCTGCCGGTTGGTACGCCGCAATCCCTTGGCAAGTTCCTCAGCAACTTGTTGCCGCTGGCCGAAGGCGAGCAGATCACCTCGATCCTGCCGCTGCCCGAGGACGCGACAACCTGGAGTTCGCTGGAGCTGATGTTCGCAACGCGCGCCGGTAACGTGCGGCGCAACTCGCTCAGCGATTTCGAAAGCATCAACCGCAACGGCAAAATTGCGATGAAGCTCGACGAGGGCGACCAGATCGTTGACGTGGCCATCTGCCGTCCGGACAACAACGTTCTGCTCACCTCCGGCGACGGCCAGTGCATCCGCTTTGCGGTGGATGACGTGCGCGTGTTCAAGGGGCGTGACAGCTCCGGCGTACGCGGCATGCGTCTCGCCGAGGGCAACACCGTCATCTCGATGGCGATCCTGCACGCCGTCGAAGCGACGCCTGCCGAACGCGCCCAATATCTCAAGCAGGCCACCGCCCTGCGTCGCGCCATGAACGCGGAAGGGGCGGCGGAAGGTGCAGATGATGTTGAAGTTGCAGCTCCGGTAGCTGAGGAAGACGCCGAAGTCGTCGAAGGCGTCACCGAACTGACTGCCGACCGGTTCACTGAGCTGCAGGCCCGCGAGCAGTTCCTGCTCACGGTCTCTGATCGGGGCTTCGGCAAGCGCTCGTCCTGCTACGATTACCGCCTGTCAGGACGCGGCGGCAAAGGCATTGCCGCCATGGTCGTCAACGAACGCAACGGCCAGCTGGTGGCTGCCTTCCCAATCGAAGACACCGACCAGTTGATGCTGGTCACCGATGGTGGCCAGTTGATCCGTTGCCCAGTCGGCGATGTCCGCATCGCCAGCCGCAACACCCAGGGCGTGCGCATATTCAAGACGGGCGAGGCTGAAAAAGTCGTCTCCGTCGAGCGCATCCCCGATGACGGGACGGGCAATGACGCCGAAGGCGACGCACCGCCTGACGCCCCCGCGACCGCGTGATCCAGGCAAAGGCTGCATCTCCAGATGCAGCCTTTGTCATTTGCGGGCGCGCGTGTCGCTCGACAGCGTCTTGAGAAACGCGACGAGATCGGCGCGCTCAGATCGGCTCAGATCGATGCCGCGTTTCAGTTCCGGGGCCAAGGATGTGCGGCGCTCAAGCTTACCCGCGTAGTGCGCGACGACATCATTGAGTGTCCGCAAACTGCCGTCATGCATATAAGGCGCGGTCCACACGACCTCCCGCAGTGATGGCGTCTTGAACGTGCGACCGCTTCCGCCAGTCATCACCGAGCGCCCAGGATCAACCGAGCGCAGACCGATATCGTGGAAGCCATCGTCGGTGAAGCGCCAACCGCCATGACAGGCGAGGCAGCCCCCTTTGCCGGTGAACACTTGCAGGCCCGCCAGCTCACGTGTGGTCAGCGCTCGCTTGTCACCGCCGACCCAGCGGTCGAAGCGCGTGATGGGCGAAATCAGCGTACGCTCATATGCAGCAATGGCCTTCAGCACGCCATCACCGGTGATCCCCGCCGATTCGGGAAACGCCCGTTGGAACGAGGCGACGTACGCGGGGTCGCGGCTCAAACGCGGCACGCCCTCATCAAGGGTGCCCGCCATTTCACCATCCCGCTCGATCGCGTCCTTGATCTGCGCCTCGAGCGTCAGCGACCGGCCATCCCAATAGAACGCGCGCTGACTTTCGAGGTTCCAAAGGGCAGGCGTATTGCGTGGCAGATCCTGCCCCTTGTTGCCGCGCGCCGTACGACGGCCATCGACAAAGCCCTGGGCCGGGACGTGGCAAGTTGCGCAGCTCATCTTGTGATCAGCGGACAGTGCCGTCTCGTGGAACAGCCGCGCGCCCAGTGCCACCTGTTCCGCCTCGGCACCAGCGGGTGGTGGGAACACCGCCGGGCGTTTGAACAACAGCCTGAGCTGATCAAGGGAAGCCGCCGCGCCGGGCTCGGCCCTTGGCGTTATGGCGACTGCCCCGAATGTCAGAGCGCCGCACAACAGTCGAACGATCAAGCGCCAACTTTTGTTCCGTGGCAACAGCATCGCCCTCTCACGCAAACGAGCGGACCATCGGGCCCGCTCGCTGACTATCACAGATTTCAATGCCCGAAGTTTAGCTGCCGACTTTAGCCAGCTCCTGCTTCAGCTCGCTGTACTCAGCGCACGTCGTGCCACAGCGCGTGGCAATTTCTGAGAGCTGCTCGCGTGCCATGGCTAGGTTGCCCTTGGCGATAAACGCTTCGCCCATGTAGGCGCGGGCGACTGTATAGTTCGGGTTCATGGTCAGCGCGCGGCTGTAGAATTCCATCGCTGCATCATGGTCGCCAAGTTTGCGGGTGGCGAAGCCGATGTAGGTCAGAATGCGCTCATTTTTGACTACAGCTTTGTTGAGGATTTCGATGGCCTCAGCGTACTGGCCAGTGCGGGCGAGCCAGTAACCGGAGTAATACACTTGCTCGTCGGTCATGTCGTCTTTGACATTGCCGGTGCACTTCTTCCAACCGGGACTTCCCTTTTTGAACTTATCGCATTTGCTGGTTGCGGGCGGCTCCCCCACAGCCATAACGGGTGATGCGAACGAGGCGAAGAGTGCTACGGACAACATTCCGGCGGCCAGACGAAGCTTGGACATGAGGACTCTCCGAGGTTGCGATTTGAGTGACGACAGCAGCATATCAGCAAGGATTACGAGCGTGCACCCACAGCCGGATGACAACTCTTGCAGATATCACGGTGCTTGCAGACAGTCAGTGCCTGTGGCGCGGATGCGGGTGCACAGGGCCTTGATCTCGGCGGCACTCGCATAGGGTCCGAACCGCACGATGTACATCGTCGATGCCCCCAATGCCGCCTCATCAATGGAGGCCGCACGGCTGCCGATGTCGGCACCGAACTGCGACTTGACCCGCGCGGCCGAGGCTTGCGCCTCCTCACGGCTCAACACAGCGGCAAGCTGTAGACGGAATTTACCGCCGGGCACGCTTCCTTTTGGGCTATCTGCGACGGCGGCAACTGCAGCCTTCGGAGCCGCTTTGGCTTTAGCGGGCGCCTCGGCCGCTGGTGCGCCAGCTGGCCGTTCCCATGGCAGCACTTCACTTGCGCCGCCCGTTGAAGCTACTTTCGTCCCGGCCTTTGTGGATTTGCTGCCCGCCTTTGCTGCCGCTTCCGGGGTTGACCAAGCACTGACAGCCGCCGTTGCAGGTGCCGGAACGGGAGCCGCAGGCGCTGGAGCTGCGACGGCGCTATCCGACGATCCGAAGATTCTGCTGAAGAACCCACCACCGGAGTCGCCGCCCGACGACTGAGCCGGAGCTTCGGCCCCCGGCGCAAGCCCGGCGGTTGGCACATTGACGGAGGACGAGGCCACGCGACTTGCCGCGCCGACGGAACCGCCAGACTCCGCAACGGGTGCGCGTTTCTGATCCGGCGACGCAACGCCCTGTTCGGCCAACCCGGCCTCGCGGTAGGCGGCGCTGCGTTGTGCAGCGGCATCAGCCTTTTCTGGCTCGCTCAAGCCATTGCGAAGGAACATTGCACTGGTCAAATCGGCGACGGCCTGGCCGGGCTTGCCCTCCTGGCGGTAGGCGATGCCGCGTTGCAGCAGGGTCTTCGCCATTAATGGGGCCGGGACGTTGGAACCCGCAATCACCTTCGAAAATTTCTCGGACGCGGCTTCAGGTTGGGCCGTCCGAAGCAGCTGCACGCCCGCATCATAATCGCGCCACGCCGCGTTGCTGTCCCGTGATGTTTCGGAACCCGCCTGTTCAGCCTCGCCATTGGCTGGTTTCGGTTTGGCTTTCGCGGCAGGCTTTTTCGCAGCAGGCGCTGTCTGCGTTGTCTGTGCCTGTGCTTCAGCCACGGAAACCGGGCCGATCAACACGAGGCTCGCGCAACCAGCCAGCAGACCGAGCAACCGCGCGCGCTGACGAAGGGTCGTGCTCACGTGAACAATCATTTGTTACCTCCCCCCGGTTGGCGCTGCCGACACGTTACGTGTTGTCAGCTTTCTCCCCACTCTTACGCCTAGCCGGAACAGAAATTTGTGGCCGTTCAGCGACATATCCGATTGTTGCACCGAATATTTCGTGATTCCAATTGCTTTTCCACATTTTGAGTTAAGCGCCGTGCAGAACCCGCGCTGCAACCGCCAGCCGCTCCACCACGGCCTTCAGCTGTCCGTTCAGCGCCTTGTCGGTGAGATGGCCGTTTTCATCAAACGCGCTCAGCGCTTTCGGAACCAGGATCTGATCTGGCAGCACCAGCGCGCCAAGGCCCAATTCCAGTACCTGGCGCGTCGCTAAACAGCCGCGGAGACCAGCAAAACCGCCGGGCGACGCCGCCCCCAGCGCGAACACCCGTGATTTGAACACATAGAGCGGTGCCTCGCCCTCGTCCTTGACCCGGCTAATCCAATCGAGCGTGTTCTTCAGCAGCGGCGTGATCGACGCGTTGTACTCAGGGCTGGCGATAAACACGCCCTTATGGATCAGCATCAGCTGCTTCAGTTTGGTGGCATTGTCAGGCACCCCACTTTTGGCCTCAAGGTCGCCGTCATACAGCGGCATCGGGTAATCACCGAGGTCGGCAAACGTTGCCGGAAGTCCGTTGGCCGTGGCAATGGCGGCTGCCAACTTGGCCAGTTTGACATTGACCGATCCGGCCCGCGCCGAACCCGCCAGAAACAACAGCTTCGTATTGGACGGCATGGAACTCCTCAAGTGCCGAAATCAGGCGGTCAGCAGCGGCTTCATCACCGCCCACAAATTGGCTTTGCCCTCAAAGCCGATACCCGGAAGGTCAGGCATTTTGATGCGGCCATCGTGCACAGGAGTTGCATCAGCAAATCCACCAAACGGCGCGAACACGTCCGGATAACTCTCGTTGCCGCCGAGGCCGAGACCCACCGCGATATTGAGCGCAAACTGATGGCCACCGTGTGGCACGCAGCGCCGTGGCGACCAGCCATGGGTGCGCAGCATATCCAGCGTCCGTAGATACTCCACCAGCCCATATGACAGCGCCGGATCAAACTGCAGGATGTCGCGGTCTGGCCGTAGGCCGCCGTAGCGGATCAGGTTGCGGGCATCCTGCATCGAAAACAGGTTTTCCCCGGTCGCCAGTACCCCCGGATAGTCCGCCGCCAATTGCGCATGCGGCAGATA
>JAYSVA010000593.1:0-11746 GCA_043718785.1 Hyphomicrobiaceae bacterium | reverse complement strand
CATCGGAAACGCTGCAGCTGTCAGCGCGCGGATTTCATCGCACCCTGAAGGTCGCGCGAACGCTGGCGGATCTCGATGGCCAGGACGGCGTCCAACGGCTGCATGTGGCGGAGGCGCTGAGTTATCGCGGCGAAACCTTCCGCCGCAAGAGCAGCGCCTGACCGGGCAGCACGCTCAACAGTCGCGGCGAGCCGCCAACTCATAGTGGGGGATGGGGGAGACCTAACCGCCTGTCACCGGTGGGAAAAACGCAATTTCGCGGGCACCTTTAATCGACGCTGTCGGCTTCACATGAGCCTGATCGATCGCCGCCCGCACCACCTCAGGTTTGTCGAACGCATGGTCATATTCGGGCCCGCGGGTCTTGAGCCAAGCCACCAGATCGGCAATCGTCGCCACTGCGGCAGGCAACACCACAGTCTCATCTCCCCGGCCAACGCGCTCGCGCACCCAGGCGAAGTACTTTAGCTGCACAGGCTGCTGATTTAAAGTTTGCTCAGGCTTCCCGCCGCTTGCCATCAGTGGTCACCGTTTGATTGCGTGCTGAATGCTGGCTTTGAGGTAATCGTAGCCAGTCCAAAGCGTTAGCACGGCTGCCAGCCACAGAAAGAACGTCCCAACCATGGTTGTATAGGGGATCACCTTGTTGCCAGCAGGCCCGGCCAATAGGATGCCAAGTGCCACCATCTGCACGGTGGTTTTCCATTTCGCCAGCTTGGTGACATGGATCTTG
Source organism: Hyphomicrobiaceae bacterium (assembly GCA_043718785.1). Lineage (GTDB taxonomy): Bacteria > Pseudomonadota > Alphaproteobacteria > Rhizobiales > Hyphomicrobiaceae > JAYSVA01. Next base: position 11,013 of record JAYSVA010000593.1, on the reverse strand, counting down.
ACGTTGAGTTCGGCCAGAAACTCGCGCAGTCCGGAGACCAGGATCTCTCGACACAGAATGATGACGGCAGCCCAGATCTGCCAACCGTCAATGGTGTTATCGTGCACCAGAATCAGCAACGCCGCCCCAACCAGCAACTTGTCGGCAATCGGATCAAGCATCCGCCCGAGCGTCGATTGCTGATGCCACGCCCGCGCCAGGTAGCCATCAAGCCAGTCGGTGAAGCTCGCGAGCGCGAAGATCGCCACGGCGATCCATCGGCCGTTATCCGACTTCATAAAAAAGTGGACGGCAACCAAAGCTGGCACGGCCAGAATGCGCGCATACGTTAATATGTTCGGCAAACTGGTCAGCAATGGACGGGGGGCGGCTTGATCCATGGTCCTCACTACACCGGCACCCCCAGGCGTCGTCAATGGTCCGAACGAGGGATGTGGAGCGTTTTCGTCGGCACAACTGTCGAAACCCGAAGCAGCTGGTGCCGTTAGGCAATTTTCTCTTTCGCCATGCCCCGATACTTCAACGCAATCGTGATTTCGTCGAGAATGGCGGGGTCGTCGATGGTCGCTGGCATCTTGTACGGTTCGCCATCGGCAATCGACCGCATCGTGCCGCGCAAAATCTTGCCCGAGCGGGTTTTCGGCAACCGTTTCACCGCCATTACCGTCTTGAATGCCGCCACTGGGCCGATGGTGTCGCGCACTAGCTGCACCACTTCGCGCTCGATCTCAGTCTCCGGCCGGTTGACACCGGCGTTCAACACGATGAACCCAACTGGGCTCTGGCCCTTCAGGGCGTCCGCCACGCCCAGCACGGCGCACTCAGCGACGTCCTTGTGGCGGGCAACGACTTCCTCCATCTGCCCCGTCGACAGCCGGTGACCGGCGACGTTGATGACATCATCCGTCCGCGCCATCACATAGGCGTAGCCGTCGGCATCCATATAGCCAGCGTCGGATGTGGTGTAATACCCTGGGAAATCTGCCAGATAGCTCTTTTTGAAGCGCTCGGCGTTGTTCCACAGCGTCGGGAACGCACCCGGCGGCAACGGCAATTTGATCGCCAGCGTCCCGGTTGTGCCAGCAGGCACTGGGCGGCCCTTTTCGTCGAGCACCTGCAGATCATAACCAGGCATCGGCACCGTCGGCGACCCGTGCTTGACCGGCAACGCCCCCAGCCCCATCGGGTTAGCGGCAATCGCCCAGCCGGTTTCAGTCTGCCACCAGTGGTCGATCACGGGCACGCCAAGCTTCGCCTCGGCCCACTTGATGGTTTCCGGATCCGCCCGCTCACCGGCCAGAAACAGGGTTCGGAACTTGCTGAGATCATAGTTTTTGATCAAGGCACCGGTCGGATCTTCTTTTTTGATCGCCCGGAAGGCTGTCGGTGCGGTGAACAGGGCGGCGACCTTGTGGTCGGCGATGACCCGCCAAAACGCCCCAGCATCCGGCGTGCCAACCGGCTTGCCTTCGTACAGCAGCGTCGTCGCCCCAGACAGCAGCGGCCCGTAGACGATGTAGGAGTGGCCGACAACCCAGCCGACATCTGAGGCCGCCCAGAACACTTCACCGGGATCGATGCCGTACAGGTTCTTCATCGTCCAGTGCAGCGCCACCATGTGGCCGCCGTTATCGCGCACCACCCCCTTCGGCGCACCAGTGGTGCCGGAGGTGTAGAGCACGTACAGCGGATCGGTGGCGGCAATGGCGACGCAACCGGCTAGGCGACCACGCGCTTTGCCATCGGCCACCAGTAGGGCCCAATCGAAATCACGACCAGGTGTCATGGCGGCCTCGACCATCGGCCGCTGCAGGATCACCGTGGCGCGCGGCTTGTGGGTGGCCAAGGCAATGGCCCCATCGAGCAGCGGCTTATACGGGATCACCCGCGTGCCCTCGATACCGGCCGATGCTGACACGATCACGACGGGTTTCGCGTCATCAATGCGTGTCGCCAGTTCGGCCGCCGCAAAGCCACCAAACACCACGGAATGCACCGCGCCGATGCGGGCGCAGGCCAGCATCGAAATCGCCGCTTCCGGTACCATCGGCATGTAGACGATGACGCGATCACCTTTTTTGACGCCAAGGTCGAGCAGGACGCCCGCAAATGTCGCCACTTCGTGCGTCAGCTCGGTGTAGGAGTAGGTCTTCTTGGAGTTGGTCACAGGGCTGTCGTAGATCAGCGCGGCTTGTTGGCCCCGGCCTTGTTCGACTTGCCGGTCGAGGCAGTTGTACGCGGTGTTGCACTCAGCGCCCGGAAACCAGCGGCCATAAGCGCCAGCGTAGGCATCAAACGGCTTGTCCCAGTGCTTATACCAACCGAGTTGCGTTGCCGCTTTCGCCCAAAACTCCTCCGGATTGGCTTTCCAGTCAGCATAAACCTCGGCGTAACGGCTCATTGCACCCTCCCCAAAACGGCCTTCAAGTCTGGACCAACGGACGTGGCCTCTTTTGTGCTGACCTTAACAGCATCTATCTGGGGATAATCGCAAGAGGGAAGGACTTAGAACTTTTGGGCGAAACACTTGGCACGCCAGCAAAAGATTAGCACGATCAGAACCTTATCCCAGCTATCGGCGCAACGAAGTTCCACAATTCGTTACTTGCCGTTGGGGCCTGCTGCGTTATCGTGCAGGTTCCATTCAGGTTGGGTGTGGCACAGTCCTGACACAGATTAGACGTGCTATCGAACCAATTCAGCTACCGGGCCTATGGGGGGCTACCTATCATGTCGCGTGTGCTCGTCGTGTTTGCTTGTTCTTGCTCAACTTTGTTGGCCGGTTGCGCTGGCGAACAGGCTCCCGTGTCGTCGTTCGCGCCCAATGGCAGCGGCTGGCAAACCACGCTGCGGATGAATGCGACCGGGTTCTACCAGCCGGTTGCGATGGCCGTCACCGAAGACGACCTGCAACGCCAGCAAGCCGCCAAGAAAACCCAAGCTGGTCGCGTGCTAGGTGCCATCGCGCTGGAACGCGTCACCGGCCGCCAGCCCGATCCGTCGCGATTGGGCGCTCGCAACTGACCCCACCACAACTGACCGGGCGCAGGCTCGCCGGTTCAAAACTTGCCTTTAGACACACCTTTCCCACCTCGATTCACCAGCGTTTTCTGGCGATGGGCCAGAGTGCCGGAGGAGTGGGTGAGCGTGCCCAAAGGCACTATTTACAATGTCAAAGAGCGCAAAAGTGGCAGTTTCGGATGCCGTTACTGGTCCGCGCGAACCAGCACCGTCGGCTTCACCCGATTCCGCCACTATTCCGGCTCTCCCACAAGCGTTTTGCCGAACGCGCCTGCAAGACAACCGGAACACACGCAGTTTCTCATGCGCCGAAGGGGCGGGGATAAGTTTCGGCGAAAACGCGCGATTATGGTTAAATTTCAGAGCACTTGGGGCCGCTGACTTCGCGCCAAGGACTCAGCCCCTAACCTTGCCATAGAAGTCACCTCGTGCCAGCAACTGCACCACCTCTTGAAAGTGGCCCGCAGCATGAACACAATTATCCTCGCAGCATTTGTTCTCGGCTTGGTGATGCTTGCCTACCTGCTTATCTATCCCAGCGTTGTGCAGGGCGACTTCGTCCGCCTTGTGTGGGCAGATGTGGTGCTTTCAATCGTGGCATTCTCGGTGGTGGGGGCCAAGTTTTGGGGCACCGGTGTGCCCTTTAGTTTCGGACTGTTCGAGACAAATTGGCTGTTGGCAACGCTGCTGCTGTTTCTTGTCTTCGAAAGCTATTTCTTTCCCCGTTACTGTCGCCAGTTCGGCATCAAACCGTTTGACGACTGATAACCCTCTCACCCTCCCGCCGGCACCGTGTAGTTGAGCGGCATGCGGCCACCGTCGGCGTAGATAGTGGTGCCGGTTAGGTAGCTCGCCTGTTCGCTGAGCAGAAACACCACAACGGCGGCGATCTCCTCGGGCTGGCCGAAGCGGCCCAACGGCGTGCGCGACAGCACCTTGGTCTTGAAGGCGTCGTCCTTGACCACATCCTTGATCAGCGGCGTTTCGATGGTGCCGGGGCCGACCGCGTTGACGCGGATGCCCTGGCTCGCCACAGCCACCGCCATCGACTTGGTCAGCTGCATGATGCCACCCTTCGACATCGCATAAGCGGCATGGTCGGGCAGGCCAAACCAGGCGTTGATCGAGCTCATGTTGACGATGGCGCCCGCGTTGCCTTTGGCATCCTTGCCCTGTTTGACGAACTGGCGGCCCGCCGCCTGTGCCATCAGGAACGCGCCCTTCAGGTTGACGCCGATGATGCGGTCAAATTCGGCTTCCGACAGGTCAAGGAACGGGCTGTCATCGACGACACCAGCGTTGTTGACCAACAGATCGAGCCGCCCGTAGGTGGCAACGGCCTTCGCCACGGTTGCCGCGACGTCCGCAGCTTTGGCGACATCACAGGCGACGAAGGTCGCATCGCCTTTGGCGGCTTTGATGGCAGCCACAACCTCGGCACCACTTTTGGCGTTGACGTCGGACACGATGACCTTCGCGCCTTCAGCGGCCACGCGGATGGCGCACGCCCGGCCGATGCCCTGGCCAGCTCCGGTAACGATGGCGACTTTGTTGGTGAGCAGCATGGCGGGCCTCTTCGTGTTACGCGGGTCAATTTGCACCCATAGATCGACAGAGCCGGCCGCAGGTCAAGGGATTTGCTCACCCGGCCAGAAATCGCACACATATGCTCAAGCAGAGCGTGACAGTAGAATGCCCTCCGCCTAGTGTTGGGCGGAAATACGGTCCGGTCCTAATCCTGAGGCACTATGCTCGCGTTTATCCTGCGACGACTAATGCAGAGCGTCGGCGTGGTCCTGGCCATGACGGTGATCGTGTTTTTCGGCGTTCACGTGGTCGGCGACCCCGTCTACATGCTGATCAACCCGCAAGCCGACCAGAAAGAAATCGAGGCGACGATCAAGGCGATGGGCCTGGACCGGCCGCTTTGGGAGCAATACTGGCACTTTATGACCGGTGCGCTGCGTGGCGATCTCGGGCGCTCGTTCATCTTCGGTGAATCGGCGCTCAAGGTGATCCTGCAGCGCATGCCCGCCACAATGGAACTGGCGTTCGCCGCCATCGCCATGGCGATTGTGTTGGGCATTCCGCTGGGGCTTTATGCAGGCCTCCGGCCGGACGCGTGGTCCTCTAAAACCATCATGGCGGGCTCCATCGTCGGGTTTTCGCTGCCAACGTTCTGGGTCGGGCTGATGCTGATCATGGTGTTCGCCGTAATCCTCGGCTGGCTGCCGTCAACCGGGCGCGGCCAGACGGCGACATTCCTGGGGATCACATCGAGCTTGTTCTCGTGGGATGGGCTGGCACACATATTTCTGCCCGCCCTCAATCTGGCGCTGCTGAAAATTTCGCTGGTGATCCGGCTGACCCGGGCGGGCGCGCGTGAGGCCATCCACCAGGACTATATCCGCTTCGCCCGCGCCAAAGGGCTGTCGGAGCGCCGCGTCGTTGGCGTGCACCTGCTGAAGAACATCCTCATCCCCGTGGTGACCGTGCTCGGCCTGGAGTTCGGCAACCTCGTCGCCTTCTCGGTGGTGACGGAATCGATCTTCGCTTGGCCGGGCATGGGCCGCCTGCTGATTTCCTCGATCCAGAGTTTGGACCGGCCAGTGATCGTCGCCTACCTGATCATCGTCACGTTGATGTTCGTCGTCATCAACTTAGTTGTCGACATCATCTATTCGATCCTCGACCCGCGTGTCCGCATAGCGGAGGCGTCGGCATGAGCGTGTTCGAACCGGCGGCCCGGGCAAGAATGGCTCTTGACGACAGGAATTGTAACTACAATAATGTAGTGACATGGGGATTGACTTGATTTGGACCTGGGATCCCCAAAAGAACCTCACGAACCGTCGCGACCATGGGTTTGACCTGGAAACGGCGTCGCAAGTCTTTGACGATCCGTTGGCATTAACGCGGTCCGATCCGCATCCTGATGGCGAGCGCCTACGAACCGTGGGAGTGATTGGCTCAGTGACTGTTTTTGTCGTCCACACAATACCGGAGTACGATCCTTCACGAGACGATGACGTTGGAAGGATCATCAGTGCCCGCAAGGCCACCCGGCGTGAAAGGAGAACCTATGAAGAAGACAGCGAATAAGCCTTTGACTGCCACCCAGCTGGCCGATCTCGACGCCTTGGCCAAGATACCTGATGACAAAATTAACGTCAGCGAGATGCCGGAGCAGCTCAATTGGAGCGGCGCACGACGGGGTATGTTCTACAGGCCGGTGAAAAGGCAGATCACACTGCGAATCGATGCCGATCTGATTGAGTGGTTCCGCCAGCAAGCCCCTGAGGAAAGCGGCTACCAAACCCGGATCAATGAAGCACTCCGCGAATATGTGGCACAACATGGCAAGCAGTGAGCTTGCCTCGGCGGCCGCAACGCCAACCCCGCCACCCGTCGAGACGCCGTTCGGGCGGTTTGCGGCGGATTTCCGGGAGAGTCGGCTGGCGATGCTGGCCTTAGGGTTGCTGGCGTTGATCTTCCTGCTCAGCATCTTCGCGCCGTGGATCTGTCCGCAGAACCCCTATGATCTGGCCCAGGTCGACGTGCTGGATAGTCGCCTCGTGCCGGGCACGGTCAGTTCGTCGGGCAAGTACACGCATCTGCTCGGCACGGATGGGGCCGGGCGCGATCTGCTCAGCGCCATCATTTACGGCCTGCGGATTTCGCTGCTGGTGGCGATCACCTCCGGCCTGATTGCGATGATCATCGGCTCCGCCATCGGCATGACGGCCGCTTATGTCGGCGGACGGACTGAGACGCTGATCATGCGGATCGTCGATCTGCAGCTGTCGTTCCCGGCAATCCTGCTGGCGCTGATGCTGATCGCCGTGCTCGGCAAGGGCGTCGACAAAATCATCATCGCGCTGGTGACGGTGCAGTGGGCCTACTACGCCCGCACCGTGCGCGGCACGGCACTGGTCGAGACGCGCAAGGACTATGTTGAGGCGGCGCGCTGCCTCGGGCTGTCGTCGTCGCGGGTGCTGTTCAAGCACATTCTGCCGAACTGCATGGCGCCGCTGATCGTTGTTGGCACGGTGCAAACGGCCCACGCCATCGCGCTGGAGGCGACGCTGTCGTTTCTCGGCGTCGGCCTGCCGCAGACCGAGCCGTCTCTGGGCCTGCTGATCTCGAACGGCTTCGAGTACATGCTATCCGGCAAATACTGGATCAGCTTCTTTCCCGGCGTCGCCCTGCTGGTCACCATCGTCGCCATCAATCTCGTCGGCGACCACCTGCGCGATTGCCTGAATCCGAGGCTGAAACGATGAGGCTTTTGGTTGGTGCAACGTAGCTTGACAGTAATTATTTTGTAGATACTATTAAATGTCAGTAGGTGGCAATGCTCGACTGGGACGACGACAAGAACCGCCTCAACATCGCTGCCCACGGTATCGCCTTCGAGGCTGTCGTCCGGTTCGAATGGGCAACGGCAATGATAGAAATTGATGGTCGGGAGGACTATCGCGAACTGCGCGAAAAGGCGACTGGCTTCATCGGTGATGTGCCATACATGCTAATTTTTACCCGGCGCGGCGATGTGATCAGGATCATAAGCTTGCGCAAAGCGACAAAATTGGAGCGGAAACGGTATGGACAACAAACCAGCTGACGCTGAAGCCATGCGGCTAGCCCGGCTCAAAGCCCTCGCATCGGCTGACGACATGACCGATGAGGAGGACGCCCGGCTGACGGCGGCGGCGCTTGCTGATCCGGACAATCCGCCGCTAACTGAGGAGTTCTGGCGTAACGCCCGGCCAGCGACCGAAACCCACCCCGAACTCGTTGCTCGCTACCGGGGCCAGCGTGGTCCGGGCAAAGTTCCGGCCAAAGTGCTGGTGTCGCTGCGGATCGACCCCGACGTGATCGAACACTTCCGGGCGACAGGTGACGGCTGGCAGGGGCGCATCAACAGCGCGCTCCGCACCGCCGCCGGTTTGCCGTGACCATGATGTCAAACAGTCAAACGCACGCGGCGTTAACGGCACTTGTTGGACGTAGGTTGGGTCAAGCCCCCTTGCGCGACCCAACATCTGTGGGCGGGCGAACCGCTTGGTTAGCACCACCCGTGGATGTTGGGTCGCGCGAAGTGCTTGACCCAACCTACGCCCCCATCACCCATGAACCTTGATGATCACTTCGATTTCGACAGTCATACCGTTGGGCAGACTGCCCATGCCGACGGCGGAGCGGGCGTGGCGGCCGCGCTCGCCGAGCACTTCGACGAACAGGTCCGAACAACCGTTGATGACCTTCGGCTGGTCGCCAAAATCGGGCAGGCCGTTGACCATGCCCAGCACCTTCAGGATCTCAACCTTGGAGAGATCGCCGCATGCCAGTTTCGCCGCCGCCAACAGCCCGAGCCCAGTGATGCGGGCGTGGGCGTAAGCCTCCTCCACCGACACACCGCCCTTGCCGACTTTGCCAACGTGATAGCTGCCATCCGCCTTACGCGGCCCCTGGCCGGACAGGTAAACCGTGCTGCCATCACGCTTGAACGGCACATAGTTCGCCACCGGGTTCGCCACCGTCGGCAGCACCAGGCCAAGCGACTTCAGTTTGTCTTCGGGTGTCATGGGGAGGGCTCCGCTAGATGTTTTCCGATGCAGAGAACCACCTTCCGTCGCACCTGTGAAGTGCAATGCGTGAAAGGCATGCTATCTTCGCATCAGAGGCTTCCATGACCAAGCTAAACTCACACCGTCGAGCCAAACCGACGACTCGCGCTTGCGCCGGACCCGAGGGTTTCGCCTCCTCCCCCTTGAGGGGGGAGGACAACGATGGCATTGCGCAGCGATGCCGTCGTGAGGTGGGGGTGACTCCAGGCCTCACGTCTCGCGGCACGAAGTCACCCCCACCTCGCACGGCAAAATCGATTTTTGTGAAGAGCAAAAATCGAGCCGTGCTGTCCTCCCCCCTCAAGGGGGAGGAGGAGAGCAACTGCGTAAGTGTGCTGGCTGCAATCCCAAATGCTGTCGGCGCGTCGTCTTCCGGGAACGGGGCGGGGGACAACAAGAACTTCGCCACCACCGACCGTTGCCTCGTGATCGCCTGCGGGGCAATTGTGCGGGAGGTTCAGGCGGTGATGGCACAAGGCGGGCTAACCAATATCGACATCACGGCAGTACCCGCCACCTATCACAACCGGCCGGAGAAAATCGCGCCCGCCGTCGCCCGTCGCATCGCCCAAGGACGGGCACGCGGCTACTCGCGCCTGTTCGTCGCCTATGCCGATTGCGGCACCCAGGGCGCGCTTGATAAGCTGCTGGCGGACGAACGGATTGACCGCCTGCCGGGCGCGCACTGCTACGCATTCTTCTCCGGCGTCGAAGCCTTCGCCATCCGCGCCGACGAGGACGTCACCAGCTTCTACCTCACCGACTTCCTGGCCCGCCATTTCGACGCGCTGGTGATCCGTGGCCTTGGCATTGACCGGCACCCCGAGCTCATGCCGCTTTACTTCGGCAACTACGAACGCCTGATCTACCTATCGCAAGCGCCAACCTCCGACCTGCTCGCCCGCGCCGAAGCCGCTGCCGCCTGCCTCGGGCTCGCCTTCATGCACCGCCCCGTCGGCTATGGCGATTTGCCCGGGGCGCTCACAACAGCCGCCAAACCGTAGGGCGCAATAGCCCTCTTGCGTATTGCGCCGCGACTGGGCGGGATCAAGCAGATGGTCAGTCCACCGCACGTTCAGTGAGCGTGGAGAGACGGCGCAATACGCAATTGGGCTATTGCGCCCTACGGTCCACCTTACCGAGCCTTCGGCCCGCCGCCGGTTTCGAGCACGACGCGGCACTCGCCGGGCAGCGTATCGAGGGTGATCTGCGGTTTCGGCTTTGGCTTCACCGGAATGGTGCCCGGCGGCAGTGGTGGGGCTGGCGGTCGCGGCGGCGGGTTCATCAGCTTGAACCAATCGACCAGCTCCTGGCCGCAGCCGTCATCACCGGGAGTTATCGCCTGCGGGCGGCAGTCCGGGCTGTCCGGCGGGCAGCTCATGCGCACGTGCATATGATAGTGATGCCCCCAATACGGTCGCACCTTGGTCAGCCAATTGCGATCAGCACCGATTGCCGCCGCGCCGTCGCACAGCGCCTTCTTGATCGCCGGATGCACCAGAATGCGCTCGACCTGCGGATAATTTGCCGCCCGCCGGATCATCTTGACATGCGTCTGCGACCAGATTTTCGGATCAACCGACATGGATTTCTCGTTGCCGCCGGGCAGCATCGACGTCGCCGACATGTCCTCGCGCTCCTGCCGCGTCAACTGACGATCCGGCATCGGCGTCAGCCAGATATCCGCATCCAAGCCGATTTGATGGCTGGCATGCCCGGTCAGCATCGGCCCGCCGCGCGGCTGTGACATGTCACCGACTAGCAGGCCAGGCCAGCCTTCCAGCGACTTGGCATCCTGGGCGAAACGCTCCACCCAGGCGGTCAGCTCCGGATGTCCCCAGTTACGGTTGCGCGACAGCCGCATCACCTGCCACGCCGGACCATCGACGGCGACCGGCTTCGCCCCCGCCAAACAGCCGCGCGAATAGAACCCGATGGCACGCGCCTCAAGCGGTGCCGCCGACTTCGCCGCGCCGAACAGCACCTTCGCTGGCACCTGCGGGCGAGCACTTGTTGCCGCCGGTCCCGACGCCGCTTCTGGTGCCTCCTCGGAAGGCGGCGTGATGGTGCCCGGCGTTTGCGCGCTGGCACCGGCTGCGGCCCAGCACAGCGATAGCGCGGTAAAAACGGCAATAGTGGCGTGGCGCATGGCGCTCCCCATTTGACATGCATTGACCGGGAGATGGTAGGCGAGTCTTGCCGCGATCATGACCGCACATCGTGGGTTTTTTTGGCCGCCGCGGGTTTTGCACTGAAAGGTGCGGTCAGACTCCAGCCCAGCCGCGTTGGCGCGTCAGTTTGATAGGCGGCGAGGCCAATCGTCATCGCCTGATGGCCGGCCGCAGGCTGGTCGGTATACGTG
>JAYSVA010000592.1:0-2294 GCA_043718785.1 Hyphomicrobiaceae bacterium | reverse complement strand
TCTCGGCGGTCGGCTATGGCAGCTCGATCTTGTTCTTTGCGACGTCCATCGGCATCGGCTTGTCAATTGCGGCGTCGGCCATCGTTTCGCCCGCGCTCGGCGTTGGCGCGGTGCAGCGGGCGCGGCGGCTGTCGGTCAATGCCCACCTGCTGACGGCGGTGGTTAGCCTCGTGCTGGCGGCGCTGTTATGGCTGATGGTGCCAACGCTACTGCGCTGGCTCGGCGCGACCGGGCGCACGCATGCGCTGGCCGTGGACTACCTGCGCATCATCATCCCGGCGCTGACGCCGCTGGCACTCAGCATGACGTCGGCGGCAGTACTGCGCTCGGTCGGCGATGCGCGCCGCTCGATGTACGTGACGCTGGTCGGGGCGCTGGTCAACGTCGTGCTTGATCCGCTGTTCATCTTCACGTTCGGCTGGGGGATTACTGGCGCCGCCATTGCCACCGTGATCGGGCGGTTTGTCATGATGGGCGTTGGCCTCTATGGGGTGATGGTCGTCCACAAGTTGATGGGGCGGCCGAAGTTCAGGCCATTCCTCGGGGATGGTCGCCTCCTCGCCGCCGTCGCCATCCCAGCGGTGTTGGCCAACGTCGCGACTCCGGTTGGCAATGCGTTCGTCGTCGCGGCCGTGGCCCCGTTCGGCGACGCGGCGGTGGCGGGTTATGCCATCCTCGGCCGCATCCAGCCGGTGGCGTTCGGCGCGATCTTCGCGTTGTCCGGCGTCATCGGCCCGATCCTCGGCCAGAATCTAGGCGCAGGCGACGTTGGCCGGATGCGATCAATCCTGACCACCGCCCTCGGTGTCACCACCGCGTTCACGGCGGTGGCTTGGCTGTTGCTACTGCTGCTGATGGAACTGCTGGTACGCAGCTTTCAGGCGACCGGCGAGACGGCGGCGATCATCCGGCTGTTCTGCCAGTGGGTGGCCCCGCTGTTCGTGTTCTTCGGCTGGCTATTCATCGCCAATGCCTGCTTCAACACGCTGCGGCGGCCACAGCTCTCAACAGCGTTCAACTGGGCGCGAGCGACGCTCGGCACCGTGCCGTTCGTGATGCTCGGCGCGCAGTGGTACGGCGCGAAAGGGGCGATCATCGGCAACATGCTGGGCGGCATTGCGTTCGGCATCGTGGCGGTCGTGGTGTGCTACCGCATTATTGACCGGGCCGCCCCGTCCGTTGCCGTACCCAAGCCGTCTGGTTGAGCCCATCTGGTTGAGCCCATCTGGTTGAGCCCATCTGGTTGAGCCAAGCCGGAAAGCGTGCGATAAACCGCCATGCTGACCGCGAACGAAATTCTGGAGTGGGACGACGCCGGGGCCCCGGCCGTGGCGCGGCCGCTGCTGGATGTCGAGGGCCTGTCAAAATCCTTCGCCGTCCAACCGACGGGCTGGCGCACGCAGGTCTGGCGGCCGTGGCAGCGCAGTGCCAGCAACAGCCACGTTAGGGCGATACACAAGCCAAGCATCCGTGCGGCCCTCAATCAGGTCAGCTTCAAGCTGCTGCCTGGCCAGCCGCTCGGCATTGTCGGCGCGGCGGGCGCGGGCAAATCGACGCTCGCCCGCTTGATCGTCGGCCAGCTCGCACCGGACGACGGCTCGGCTACGCGCAGCGGCCGGGTGCAGCTGATGCCACAAGATGGCGCCGCGTTCTTCCCGGCCCGCCAGACGATCCCCAATGTGGTGGCCGCCGCCTTTGCCGCCCAACAACTAAGCCGAGAGGTGGCACGCGCCGCCGCCGAGCCACTGCTGGAGCGCGTCGGCCTGACGCCGGGCCTGTTCGCCAACGAAACGATGGCGCGCCTTTCCAAGGGCCAGCGTCAGCGGGTGGCCATCGCGCTGGCGCTGATCGGCGATCCACAGCTGATCATCCTCGATGAACCGACTGCCGGGCTCGGGCCGGTTGCGGCCGCGCCGCTGATCGAGCTGCTGCAAGATCTGCGGCTCGAACGCGATCTGACCTATTTGGTGCTGACGCGGGAACCCGACGTCGCCAAAGCCCTCGCCGGGTCGCACATTCTGGCGCTGACGGACGGCCAGTTGCACGCGCGCGAGGTCGTGGCATGATCGACGCCGAACACGCCGAACCGCTCAGCTCTGAAGCCCAAACCGGGTTGGTCGCGCTGTTGGAGTGGTATCGCGATATGGGCTGCGATTCAGCCGTCAGCGACACCGCAACGGACTGGCTGCAGCCGGGCCGTGCCACACCCGGCGCGGGCTACAAGATGCCCGGCAAAGTTGCACTTGTAGCTGGCGACCACCCGACGACAGCGCCTGCTCCCGCTAGCCGGATGC
>JAYSVA010000591.1:0-4962 GCA_043718785.1 Hyphomicrobiaceae bacterium | reverse complement strand
TATTCGACCGTTGGTCTGCTAAGCGGTACACGGGGCGGCGTCATGGCCAAGACCAAGGGCGAAGCCGTCTACCTCGATCTGGGGCCCGGACATCGGCCGCTGATCGCATTGCTGACGAGACGGCTTCCGGATGAGTTTCGCCGCAGTGGCAATGACGATCACTTCGACGAAGACGGCCCAACACTCAGCCTGTTGTGGCGCGTCTATCGCGTGGTGCGACCGAGGGGGCGCGAGATTATTCTCGATGATATTGCCGCGCTGAAGCAGCAGCGCGGCCCCCGCCAGATCAATACCTCGGACTTGCCTGGTCTCGTCACGTTTGCCGATCTCAGCGATCCTAAAACGGTGCTTGCTGTTGACCCTGACGACTTAAGCACCGGACTCGGACGCAGCGTCACTTGGCGCAGCATGACGCTCGAAGTAACCGATGAGCCGATAAGCAAGATCATTCTGCAAAAGCTGCCTTGGTTACCCTTGGGTGGATATCTAAGTGGCCAAGCAACTAGAGCAAGCAATGACTTGCCAAGCACTCTGCATGGTGCCCACTTTATTAAGGATCATTGAAATGGCGACTAACAACGACTTGTTTTTGTCTATTCTTGCCCTCGATGCTTATAATCGTGGATATAAAAAGCGAATATAGGTGACAGTATCCTATTATTTACTCTCCCAAAAACCGAGTTGCGCATTATCTGTCGTGATTTTTCGGGGGAGACCGACGGGGCGAGCGAAAAAACCGGGGACAGTGTAAAATTAATTCCGCCTCGGCAACGGCGTCGAGACGGTGCGCACATACGAGCTGTCGTCGGGCATATCACCGGCTGGGTTAGCAGGCCACCGCTGCCCGAGATAATACTACGGCGGCTGTTCCGGCGTAACCCAGCATTCCCAGGGGTGACGTTACGGGCGTCGCTGTTGGGTTACGCGCCGAAATGGCGCTAACGCCAACCTACGTTTAGTGCCTCCGGAGGGCTCCCATTCGATTTGACACGAAATTCATTTTGCGCATATAATTGCGCAACATGTGAGGACTCATGCCAGACATCGAAACCAATAGCCGCAAGATCGTCAGGCGATTGGAGCGCGAGGGTTGGGTCACGAAAGGTGGCGGCGAGCATGCTGTATTCAAACACCCAGAGAAGCCGGGGCAGCGCATTCAGGTGCCCCGGCATAAAGAAGTTTCGATTGGCGTGGCGCGGTCCATTGCTCGTGTCGCCGGTTGGCTTTAGAGGTAAATACCTATGACAATGTATGTCGGAATTGTCGACGGGGCTGCGGGCACGTGGGGGGTGCGGCTGCCGGATTTTCCGGGCTGTCACGGCGCTGGCGAGACCCCTGCCGCTGCCGTCGCTGACGCAACCCGCGCCCTGCGCGCGTTTGCGGCTGATATGCTAGCCGAAGGCGCAGCGCTGCCCGCTCCGCGTGACTTGGGGCGAGTTCAAGATGACATTACCGCTGGCCGTGAAGATCGGGGCGGCACAGTCTTCATCCCCCTGATCGTCGATAAGGGCCGCGCTGTGCGCGCAAATCTATCGCTCGATGTCGGGATGCTGGAAGCGATCGACGCCGAGGCCAAACGGCGCGGCCTAACCCGGTCCGCGTTCCTCGCCAGCGCCGCCCTCGATAAGATCGCCGAAGCCCGTTAAATGGGAAAGAGTTCATTGCTCCGGTGCCAGCCTGATGAATGCGCGCGTTAACCAAATCAGTTTGCAGATAGTCACTTGACAGCGTGACGCTACTTTGCTATGTTTTGGGTATGCTACGAGAGGCGTTGATACCGGGGGCTGGCCCGGTGTGGACCTCGTGGCATCTGAAACATAACCCGCGTTGCTGCGTGCCCGGATCCTGCGTCCGGGCTTTAGCCGTTGCCATCCCGTTGCCATCCCAACCGAGCCCCCTGTCGAGCCCCCTAGACCGGCCGCCAACCCCGTGCCAGTCATGGGCCAACGGCGTGGCAGCAGGGCGAGGCAGCGATGGCAATCAAGCGAATGGTGCTGGAGATCGGGATGGGCACCGACATCCGCGGCACGGATGCGACGAAGGCCTCCGTCAGGGCGCTGCGGGATGCGCTGTGGCACAACACGATTGCGTTCGCGCAGGCGTTCGGCCAACCGCTGGAGGCGATGATCGTCGATGTGCACATCGGCGTTCCGCATCCGGAGACGGTGGACAAGGCGCAGGTGCTGGCGGTGCTGCCCTATGGCCGGGGCACCGTCACCGTCGTCGAGGGCGGGCTGGAAATCGTCAACGATGCCGGGACCGATAGCACGCTGATCGCCAATGCCTGCGCCATCGTCAGCCTCGATATTCCAGAGGGAGCGGCGTCATGACAGGAAAAACGCGCCTAATCCTGGAGATGGGCTCCGGCAACGATCTGCACGGTATGGACTACACCAAGGCGGCGTTGCGCGCGGTGCAGGATGCGCTGCACCACAGCTCGCTGTCGTTCATCACGTCGCTGAAGATCGACCGATCCCAGATCGATGTGGAGGTGACCATCGGCGTGCAAAAGCCGGAGCAGGTGGATCTGGAGCGCGTGAAGGCGTCGCTGCCGGTTGGCAACGTCACGGTGCGCGCGGTCAAAGGCGGCCTCGACGTGCCCGGCGGTGATGCCCACGACACCGCCGTCATCGCCAGCGCCGCCATCGCTGTCAGGGTGGCGTTGGGGTGAGCGGCGCATTGCGAGCAAACGGGTGCGAGCAAACGGGATGGCGCCCCGACTGTGATGTGATATCATTACAGCCGACTAAGCAGCCAATGGACACCCTATGCCGTCGTCTCCCTCAACCGCTCCCGCCGCATTCCCATCAGGCGGGCACGATCATGACCGCTGCCTGCACGCAGCCCTGGATCGGGCCCAGGATGCGTTTGCGGCCAAGGGGTTGAAGCTGACGGAGTTACGCCGCCGGGTGTTTGTCGAGATTGCCGGGTCGCACCATGCGGTCGGCGCGTACGATGTCCTGGAGCAGCTGGCCAAAACCGGGGACCGGCTCGCCCCCATCTCGGTGTATCGCGCCATCGATGCGCTGCTGGCGGCGGGCTGCATCCACCGGCTGGAGAGCCGGAATGCCTTCTTCGCTTGCCACACCGGTGAGGCCCACACGCGCAAACCCGTCGTGCTGTGTTGTGGATTGTGCGGTCGGGTCGCTGAGATCGCCGGAGATGAGGTGCTGGACGCGCTTGACCGGCTGCTCGTCGCTCAACGCTTTTCGGCCGAGCAAACCGTTGTTGAAGTGGCAGGCACCTGCGGCGATTGCCAGTCACGCGGCGCAGGGCTGCCGTCATGAGCGACCACTCGCATGATCACGGGCACGACCACTCGCATCACCATGATCACAACCAAAACAACCCTCACGTCGCCGCCGCCAACGCCCTGCTCAGTGCCCATGGCCTCGGCCTGACGCGGGGAGGCCGGACGATCCTGGAGCATATCGACCTCGACATCAGCCCGCGCGAGATCGTCACGATCATCGGCCCGAACGGCGCTGGCAAGACCACGCTGGTGCGGGTGCTGCTCGGCCTGATGCCGCCGGATAGCGGCCACGTCCACCGCAAGGCGGGCCTGCGCACCGGCTACGCACCGCAGCGCTTTGATCTGGTCCCGGCCATCCCGATGACGGTCAACCGGTTCCTGCGGCTCGGCGGCACGCATGCCGCCACCAAGGCGGCGAACGTACTGGCGGAAGTTGGCGCGCCCAAGCTTGGCGAAGCCCAGCTGATCAACCTGTCGGGGGGCGAACTGCAGCGCGTGGTGCTGGCCCGCGCCCTGCTGCGTGACCCCGAACTGCTGGTGCTCGACGAACCGGTGCGCGGCGTCGATTATGCCGGGGAGGCTGAATTGTATGGCCTAATTGGGCGGCTGCGGGATGAACGCGGACTCGGCGTGCTGTTGGTCAGCCACGACCTGCACGTCGTCATGGCGCAGAGCGACCGGGTGATCTGCGTCAACCGCCACATCTGCTGTTCCGGCGTGCCCGAAACCGTCGCCAAATCGCCTGAATACATGCGGCTGTTCGGACCGGAAGCGGCCCGCAGTTTCGCCGTTTACAGCCATCACCACGACCACACGCATGGACTTGATGGCGGCCTGGACGGCAGGGCCGCATCGCCCAAGCCAGCACCGGCAGAGCGGGCGGATTAACCATAACGACGTTACACTTGCACAGCCAACCACCTAAACTGTTAACACCCTGTCGCAACCTGCAGATAACGCAGTTCAATTCGCTTCAGGAGACCGTCCATGCCGTACGCACGTCGCACCATCACACAGATGGGCACCGCCGCTATCGCCGCCTTCGGGCTCGCCCTCACCGCCGCAACCGACGCCAACGCCGGCCGCGCGATGTTACAGAGCGCCAAGAGCTGGACCTATCAGCTGCAAGGCTCGGACCGCGCTGCCGCCTCAAGTGCCGACGTGGTCATCGTCGACCAGAACGCCGCCAGCAACCTGGCGCGCCTCAAGCAGAAGCCGGACGGCAGTCGCCGCGCCGCCATCGGGTACCTCTCCATCGGCGAAGCCGAGCCATGGCGTCCGTATTGGAAATCGTGCTGCAGCGGCGGCAACCGCCCGTCCTGGCTGAACAGCAAAACCCAGGGCTGGGAGAGCAACTTTGTCGTCAAGTATTGGGAACCCGGCTGGAAGGCCATCGTCCGTGAGCGCGTCAGCCAGATGATGCGGGCAGGATTCGATGGCATCTACCTTGATCGCGTCGACACCTGGGAGAACATCAAAGCTCCCGGCAGTTCGCGAGCCGAGATGATCCAGCTGGTGCGCGAAGTCGCGGCGTTGGCGCGTTCGATTAAGGGCGATGCGGCCATCCTGGTGCAAAACGGCGAGGAGCTGCTGTCCGATTCAAGCTATATGTCCGTCATCGACGGCATCGCCAAAGAAAGCCTGTACTACGGCGTCACCAACGGCCTCGGCAAACGCAACAGCGTCGGCGATATCCAGTCCAGCCTGGA
>JAYSVA010000060.1:0-2088 GCA_043718785.1 Hyphomicrobiaceae bacterium | reverse complement strand
AAAACGGCCAGTGCACATACACGCCGAAGCCTGGATTGGTGGATGAGGTGGAGACGTTACGTCCCAAGGCACTTGTCCACGAACAGTTTGAAGGCGCGGGCGCGGTGGCTCATGCGGTGTTTCGCCGGCGTTTCCATTTCGCCGAACGTGAGGGTTTCGCCGTCAGGAACGAACATCGCGTCGTAGCCGAAGCCGTGGCTTCCGCGGGGCGGGTAGACTAGGTGGCCGTCCACGCGACCCTCAAAAATCAGTGGTTCCTGACCAGGAATGGCGAGGCACAGGGCGCACATAAAGTTCGCGCGAGGGCCGGGCGCGGACCATGCATGACGTTGTGTCAGCTCCTCGGCCACTTTTTTCATGGCGTGATTGAAATCTTTGCCCTCACCCGCCCACCGCGCCGAATAGATACCTGGAGCGCCACCGAGTGCGTCAACTTCGAGGCCTGAATCATCCGACAGCGACGGCAACCCGCTGCCCAGCATCGACGCTACGGCCTTTAGCCGGGCGTTGCCCGCAAATGTCGTCTCGGTCTCCTCCGGCTCCGGCAGGCCGAGTGAGCCCGCCGACACCGCTTCGAGGCCGTAAGGCCGGACCAGATCGTTGATCTCGACGATCTTGCCCATGTTGTGGCTGGCGACAATGATGCGGGTGCCGGACTTCAGTAGGGGCATATCAGGTACTCTTTTTGGCCACCGGGGCAATGCGCGGTGGCGCCGTCTGGATCATGTCGCACATCAGATCGCCCATCGCTGAGAAATCCTGGTTGCCGTAGCCGCGGGCCCGCGCCGTCGAAAACATTTCGCGGGCGGCAGCGGCGACTGGCAGCGGCACTTTCGCGGCGTTCGCAGCGCCCATGATCAACGACAGATCCTTGTGTGCTAGATCAATAGTAAAACCAGGTTCGGTATCGCCGATCAGCACTTTGTTCGGCCAGTTGATTTTCAGCTGACCGTTGGTGGCGGTCGTGCCGTGGATCACCTCCAGCGTCTTGTCGAGGTCGAGCCCGAAGCGCTGCGACAAGGCGAGCGCCTCAGCGTTGAGCTGGCACGAGATGATCGCGAGGTAGTTGTTGACCAGCTTGGTGCGGGTGCCCGTGCCGCCATCGCCGCAATGGTGCACGGTGGTGCCCATCGCTTCGAGCAGTGGCCTGACCTCAGCGAAATCCTTTTTGGTCGCACCCACCATAAACAGACTTTCACCGCGGTCTGCATGCCAAGCGAGGCGGCCGATTGGCGCGTCGACCGCGCGCATGCCGCGTTTCTTGGCTTGCTCGTGCAACTTGTCCGTCGTTTCGGGCTCAACGGTGGAGAGGTCCATCACTAGCGTGCCCGGTTTGGCATGGTCGAAAATGCCGTCCTTGCCGAGGATGATGCTGTCCACCTCTTTGCCGGTCGGCAGCACGGTGATGATGATCGAGCAGCGCTTGGCCACATCGGCAATTGATTTGCCAGCATTGGCACCCAACGTGACCAGCTCAGCGACTGGCTCTGGCCGGATATCATAGACGACGAGATCAAAGCCCTTCTTGACGCAGTTCGCCGCCATGCCGCGCCCCATAGCGCCCAGTCCGATAAAGCCGATCGTTGCCATGGTCGTTCTCCCAAAATAAATCGCTGCGCGTTGACTGAGCTTACGCTGGAGCGGAAAATTCTCAAGCCTTTAGTGCACCCGAATACCGCACAGCCTCGGCCTCACCTTTGCCTTTGGCGGAGGACTTGACGCCGCGTCCGGCTTCGACTTCGCCGAGGATCACAGGGGCTTCGCCTGCGGCTTGCAGGGCGGCCATCACCTCGTCGGTGCGGGCCTTGTCGGCGATGAGGATCATGCCGATGCCGCAGTTGAAGGTGCGCAGCGCTTCCGTCGCGTCGAACCCACCTGCCCGTTGCAGCCAGCCGAACACCGGCGGCACGCTGATGGCCGAGAGGTTGACGTGGCAGGCCAGGCCATCCGGCATGACGCGCGGCAAGTTCTCCGACAAGCCGCCGCCGGTGATGTGTGACAAGCCCTTGATCGCGCCGTTCGCACCGCTGCCGCCGGTCGCGCGGATCGCTGCCAACACCGATTTCACGTAGATGCGGGTGGGCGTCA
>JAYSVA010000590.1:0-33961 GCA_043718785.1 Hyphomicrobiaceae bacterium | reverse complement strand
GAGCTGCGCAGCCGCCCTGCTCGGCTGGTGGGGTCGGGACAAAGAACGTCTCCAGTGGTTCAACGCGACCGGCGGTCCGCGTCGAACAAAGAACGCCGCGACACGAAAAGAATAGAATTTTTCTTGATTGGTTTTATGTGAGGTAAGCCAATTAAATTAACGTGCCAATTCTCTTGTTTGATTAGCCTGCTATTGGGCAGCACTTTCTTCTTTGGAGTTATTGTTCCTGTGTGAGGTGAGTGCTATTATTACAAATAAGGCGAGTGCTGTTGTGAAGTTTTTTGTTTTCGTGTTGGTTGATATTTTAAATATTGTTTTATTGAGTGTAGCGTTGAATTTTATGCGTTTGTGTGTTGTTCGTTGATTCTCGCACAGATATTTAAACTGCAACTAATATAGCACTTGAGTCAGAGGGCAATTTTTACTCACTCGGCATTGTAGGTACCCAAGTTGAGTGATTTAACTTTTAGTCGATCCGCCCGTCTTCATCACATCAGTGATTTGCGAGTTTTGTGTCATGAATATAACCTTATTCGATAGTGACTATGTGCACACGGCCAGCTTGGCTTGCGGTCAACTCATCAAGTCTCGCAAGCGGTCCAGGCATGCTTACACGATCGCTGTTGCGGTGATCGATCAACATCCCAGGTCAGAGTCTGACGGTCAATCTATCCCGAAACGGCACAACTGCCCAACTGCGAAGTGAGGTCGCACATGAAACGTCCAAGTCTGAAAATTCGTCGCGTCACCCATTTCCGCATGGTGTGGCGTGGCATCAAAATTAAGTTTGAATATCATTATCAGTTTACGCGTGCGTATTCTAATCAGGACTCCAGCGATCACATCAGTCTCTACGTGATCGGCCCCGATGCTGACCTCTGCCCCCTTACCGCGACTGGATACCGATCCATCCACATCTCAACTCGCAGCCTGCGCAAGCTCGGCGGCCCCGTCGCCTACGTCACCTGCCTGCTCAACCAATCTGCCAATCATCCGCAATGGATCAAGACGGAGCGCCGCCGCCGTCAACTCGATTTGTTTCCAGATGCGCCCAGAACCAGCCGTCGCTGATCTCGCACGCGACTGTCCCACAGCACCCACACCAGTCCCCACGACTGAGACGATGGTCGCGCCATCATCGACGCTACTACATCACCAGCACAGGACCACTCGGTAACATGACCGCCCCCCCGAAAGCCTCGAACCGCCCCACCCTCATTGCTTACAGCGTCGTCAAGCGCACGCCCGAACAACCCATCAACCAAGCCCAATGGACTGAGATCGGGGCGGCGTGGCCGCACCGCGACGGGCGCGGCGTTACCGTCCGACTGACCGCTCTGCCATTGGACGGTCAAATCTATATGCGCATGCCCAGCCAAGAGGGCGAAGACCCCAGAAGTAACGGATAGAAGCGGCAGGCTTGGTCACGCGGCAGGTGTCACCGCAAAACAGCGGCCCAGTGGGCCATCAGGTGACATCCGCCGTACGATGTCCTCGGCTTGTTATTGACCGGCAAGGCGTCCAGGCACCGTCGGCCAAGTCGTCAATGTCTTGCCAACTTCAACAATGGCGTTGATCGCCGGCAGCAACGCGCGGCCAAGGTCCGTCAACTCATAAGTCGCTCGCAGCGATGTCGCCGATAAACGGCGCATGATCACCCCTTGCTCCTCAAGTTCATTCAGGCGTGAACTTAGTACTTTAGCGGAGATCAGAGGAATGGCCGTTCGCAATTCGCCAAAACGGCACGACCCGCTACTCAAACACCAAAGCACGTTGGGCGTCCACACGCCGCCGATCAATGACATGCATTCTGTCAGTGGGCATGCCGATGGTTGCGAGTCGCTGTTGCGCTGGTGCAGCGGCATTGAAGACGATCCTTCTGTTGACGACCGGTTATCGCAAAACAATAGTCACTGCAAGATTCGCACCGCCAGATACGCACAGTACAGTGGCAAGATCGAACTGTGCGATCATCGAACCATGTTGGTGATCCGGTCTGTAGCCACGCTGTTCGATGTCCACAGAAAGCAGCGACGACGATGGTGCAACTAAATTGGCCACACGGCGCGCTCACTTAACGACGGACTGATTGTTTCGATCATCCATTCGAATGGCTCGCAGGCATACCTCGACGGATGGGTCGCCGCTTCTTGCTCGGCATCACGACAGCCTTGGTGTTGCTGCCAACTGCGTCGACTCTGACACCACGACGTGGCGCCGCCGTGCAGCGGTTTCCGCTCCAGTGAAGCCGGGCAAGAACCGGCTCACTGCGATTGTCGCGCAGCGGGCGGCGCTCCCAGTAACAAACCCGTTGTCATTTATGCTTTCGCAGGAATTGATGACTGCTCGTAAGATGCCAGGGGAGTGACTGTCTTGGTGTGACCGCCTAACGCCACAGGCGGCGCTTTTGCGCCGCCTGATCTCGACGAGTATCACCACGCCGCGCGGACCCCCGCCCGAGCCGCAGCGCCACCACCCGAGAACGCACCACCAGCGCCGACCTGCACTGACCAGTTGCGGTTAATCGCGTAGGCAGCAGCGCCTCCAATCCCTTGGTTGCCGTTCCATGTGCTTAAATCCATACCCATGGCGAACTGTTTGCCCGAGGGAATCGCGATGTTCGGCATCGCCATACTGGCAACCAAGCCTTTCGCAAGCGCATCTGTTTTCTTTTCAACGCTATCGAGACGGCCTTTGACCGCACCTACTTCGGAGTTTAGCGACGCTATCTGACCCGTGTGGGTTGCGAGCTGATGCGAATGATCAACCGTAATGCCCTCGACCGCTGTCAGCCGGTTGCCATGTGTGACGACCGCCGCCTCGACTGCGGTGGCCCGTGCTTCAACCGCCGTTGTCCGGCCTTCAACCGCCGTTGTCCGACCTTCAACCACCGTTGCGCGGCCTTCAACCGCCGTCGTCCGACTTTCAACCGCCGTTGTGCGCGCTTCAACAGCATCGACGCGGGTGTTGGTCGCCGCGAGCTGTGACCCACTCACCGCCTCTTGCGACCCCGCCATTACAGCGCCGTCAGCAACTCCCGTTATCGTCCGTGCGCCAGCCGTGCCAGCGACTGACACCGTCGTGCCCCCCGTCGCGCCGCCAATCGTCAGGCCAGCATTCGCGCCACCGACCTGCTGCACGAGCCCCGTTGTGCCGCTCTGAATCATCGTGATTTGCGTGGCCGTCGTGTTCGCAAGATTGGTCAGCTGATTACCCAAATTGACCAGCGTGTTGCCCTGCGTCGTCACAATGCCAGAAACCGCTGCCAACTGCGCATTCGTCGCCGCTAACTGCGATCCGTTAACGGCCTGCGTCGAACCAGCTGCCACTGTCCCCGCTGCGACGCCATCAATGGTCCGGTTACCTGCCGTACCAGCAACTGTAACACTTGCGCCGCCAGATCCCGCTGCCACCGTCACAGGTCCGGTGCCGCTCTGCTGGACTAGGCCAACAGTGCCGGAATTAACCTGCGATGAGAGCGTGTTGAAATTCGCCTGCAGCGTCGTGACCTCGCCACCGAGGCCCATTACGGCCCCAGTGGTTGTCATATACGTCACGCCGTTGGCCGTTATCGGCGTCCCCGTAAACGATCCAGTCGCCGGGTCGAACACCATCCCAGAATAGGCGGCAACCGCCCGGACCTGGCTCACGTTCGCCGCATCCGTGTTTAGCGTCCCGGCAGTCACATTAGCAATCGAGCGCTCTGCCCCCGCCGCGCCAATTGACAGTGTATTCGCTCGCCCCACATCCGTCGCGTTAGCGCCGAGTGCGACCGAATTCGTCCCCGTCGCCGACGCGAATGTGCCCACTGCCGAACTATTGATGCCGCTAGCCACAGCGCCGACGCCGACCGCCGTGCTGTTCAGCGCGGACGCGTTTGCAGCGCCGCCAAACGCCGAGGAATTTTCGCCCGCCGCTACCGCCGACGAGCCGACTGCAGTCGCCCCGATCCCGGAGGCTGTCGCCAGCGTTCCCAACGCCGTTGCATTAGCCGCATTTGCTTTGGCTGACGATCCCACCGCCACACCGTTCTCCGCCGTCGCTTCCGCGGACACACCAACAGCCGTTGCCCACGTTCCCGTTGCCGACGATAACGCCCCCAGACTTGTCGTATTACCGCCCGTCGCTGATGCCGAGTAGCCCAACGCCGTTGTGTTTGTGCTTGCAGCGTTCGCGGCGTACCCGACGCCTGTACCTTGCAACACACCAACAGCGTTGCTTCCGATGGCGACCGATCTCTCACCAATCGCCCGCGATCCAACGCCCACGCCTGTTGCGAACGCTTGATTGGCAACAGCCCCAACTCCCACCGCTGTTGTGTTATTGGCACTCGCCGTTGATTGGTATCCGAATGCCGACGAGTAGACACCCAGTGCCGTCGCGTTGTCACCCACTGCGGTATTCGCTCCGCCAGCACCCGGAACGCACGTTGTGACAGCACCAAAGGCAGTTCCCAGAATTCCTCCTGTCGTCGTACAAACCGGCGGGTCTCCCGCCACCGCCCCAGCACCGGCGGCATAAGACGTGGCGTTGCCAGCAACGCCGCCAGCTGTCGACTGAGCATGCGCCAGCCCTGGGCAAACAACCGTCGAAGCCAGTAAACTCGCACCTGCGAACATCTTTGTTATGGTCATCTTGAGTCGTCCTTTTGATTGTCGAGGAACGCATCAACGCAACTCACGACGGTCTCCGGCGCTGACGCGCGGCGGCCGCCAATAAAATCAATCTCGGTCACCAGAAACTTGCCGTCCTGGCGCTGGCACTGGACAACCACGTCAACCATCTGCATCAGCATCGACCGCGTATCGTTGCGCCCCAGCCGCGCGCCGCCATCGGACTCGCCGACCAGCAACGTCAACTGCTCAATCGCGAATGCGCAACTCCCTGCATGGACTGTCGTGATTGATCCAGGATGCCCGCTGTTCACCGACCGCAGATAGTAGAATGCCGTGCCGTCACGAAGCTCAGCCAAGAAGATCCGATCCGGCCGCATCCGCAGCGCGCTTTCGAGAAGGTCCTTTGGGCCAAGCTTTTTGCCCATGCCCTTGGCGTAGTACATCGCCACCCGGTTGTTATGAGGCACCACCAGCTCCGGCGTGTCCTCAATGGTCAGAATTCGCTCGTCGAGCGGGACCTCCGCAATTAGAGCTTTCGACAACGTGGTTTTGCCCGAACCTGTTGCCCCGGCAATGATGATGTTCTGCTTCCGGCGCACGGCCGTCTTCAGGAACTCAGCGATTTGCTGTTTGCTCAGCAACTGCCCCAGCCGATCCGTCTTGTCGACCGCACCCATCACTTCCGTCTCAGCAAACAGCCCCATCCGGTCCAGGTCATCGACCGAGAATGCCGCCATTGACGGTTTCCGGATCGTTAAACTGATCGATCCCGGCGCAACCGCCGGAGGGCCGACGATCTGCAAGCGGCAGCCGTCGGGTAACGTCCCCGACAGCAACGGCATCACCGGACTCCACGTCTGATCCGTCAGCGACGCTACCGCAATGGCGAGCCGTTCCAGGCGAACGAAGGTCAACTCAGGAACGAGGTGTGTCACCCAACCTTTGCGCGTTTCAACCAAAACCTCACCGGGCTGGTTGACGCAGACTTCGATCGTCTCGTTAGCGTCGAGATACATTGCTACCGGACCGAGCTGCAGCGCCGTCGCGGCCCGAGCATCAGCCTTTGCCGGAACTGCCGCCCGTCGCTCACCGACGCGACGGTCGACGACGTCAGTCTTTGAATGACCGTCCATTACCGCCTCCCGACATTATCTGTGGAACACGCACGCCGGACTTTGTTTCGCCAGCACCGGCCTGGCGGCCTTTCCAGTCGCCGTCGCCTTGGTTCTTGATGGTTTTCAGACCGTAGACGTCTGAAAAATTGAGATCCCGGGCCACGAAAATGTTGACCTGCGCGCCCTGATGTCGATGCAACGTCGGCGGTATATTGATGGACTGCTCAACAGCAATCGCCGCCGCTTGGTTCGCTGCACCGCCAGACGACACTTGCTCACCCGTTGAGTTTTTTACCGCCGTTGTCGCCATCTTGGCGGCGTCGCTGACGACCGATAGCAACAGCGCCGACCCAAACCGCTCGAACCAATGGTTATCAACGTGGCCGCCAACACCCGCCCGGCCCAGTGCGTCCGTGGCGGGCGATCCCAGATCAACCACCACCCCCATCGGCGTCCGCGCCCGCGACCAGAGGACAAACAAGCGGACCTGCCCTTGCTTAAGCCCGCCCCGGTATTCACCCGTGACCTGCGTGCCCCGCTCCAACAGCACCACCCGGCCATTGGCGCTCATCACGTCGCGAGGAATCACACAGCTGACAAACCCCGGCTGGTCCGACTGCATCGCCGTCTCCATGACGCACGGGATCGAGGTTGCCTGGGGAATGACGTAATTCAAATCACCGATCACGCCAGCCTTAACGCCGTCCAAGAGTGGGGATTTTAAGCGCTTCTCGAACGCCCCCTTGTCATCAGCTTCAATGTTCTGGCCCAGCACACCAACACGCTGACCAGCCTCACCACTAGGCGCGCCACCGCGCTTGTTCAGCGCCATCAACGGTGCGCGCTGAGCCGCCAGCAACAACGGATCAGGTAGCGGGGCCGCCACCAACGGGGCTGCCACAGCGACAGGGGCCGCAACGGCCGCCGATTGCGAGACCATCGTGGCCACCGTCTTAAACTCAACGGCAGGTTTCGCAGCTTCGAAGGATGCGCCGCGAATGACCTTTTTCTCAACCGCCTTCGGCACCTTCTCGCGGAATTGCAACGCCACAAACCCGACGCCCAACACACACGCCACCGCCAGGAACATCAACTTGTTCCGCGTCTCCATCTCAGGTGTCAACGCCCGCTGCTCGACATGCTTGCCGCGTTCTTCGCTTTTGTCATCGCTCATTGTTCGTCTCCCGCGCCACGCGCTCAGTTTGGCTTCGCACTCTGCAACAGCGACGGGTTCACCGACGGCGACCAACCCTTCGACTGGGATTGCTTGACCACCCGTTCAACCTGCGGCGACGCCGTCATGGTGCCGGTGGCAACGCCACCCGCAACGTAGCTCTCGTTGAACAAGCACAGCACCTCGTCACCCGCTCGCAAGATCAGCTTTTCTGCGACTGCATGCACCATCAACGACGACCGGATCAGGTTCTTCGGCACCAGACTTTCGGTGCCATCGCCGTTGACGATGTAGACCGCTGGAATGGTCATGTTCTGGTTGAACACCAGTGTCGTGATCTTGCCATTGTCGAACACTGACAGTGGTTCAAACGAGACTTCGCCTTGAGCCGTATACGCCCAGTTGCGCGGGCCGTTAGCTTCGTCCGCCTTCAAGACCTTGTCGGCCTTGCCGGACTTCTCGACTTCGGCTTTTGCCGACGCCTCCGCCTTGCGCTTTGCTTCTGCATCGGTCGGGTACTCGTACTTGACCAGGAAGAAGGGCTTGAGCGTCTTCTTCGCCTCCCCCTGAACCGTCATCAGCTCCATCTGATAACTGCGTTTGGTGCCGTCTTTCATCGTCGTCACCACCTGCATGTTCGTCATCGGGTGCGCTTCTCGCGGCTTGAGAAACAAGATGTTGCCCTCAGCCATCGGCTCCCACGCTACCGTGTTGCCAATCGCGACCTGCGCAATCTCCTCGCCGGCGCCGAACTCAATTTGAATCGTATTGTTCAACCAGCCGACGATCCCGACGACTTCCATCGGCTTGTACGCAATCAGCCGAATTCTTGGGTCGAGCGGACCAGGTTTTGGGATCTCGCCAGCCATCGCCGCGCTCCACGCCACCGCGATGGCCGCACCTAACATCCAGGTCGTCCGCATCATTGAGCCTCCGGGTCTGCGCGATAGTCAACGACTTGAAACCCAAGTGGATTGATCAGACGGTCGCCGCTCGACATTGCTTCGCCGCTGAAACTGATCGTCAGCGTAGCGATCCAGTGCGTCGTCTTCACATCCTCGGCGCGCGTCACCGTCCGCAGATACCGCACGGCCGCCACGTTTTTCGCCAGCATCGAAATGGATTTGACCGCCACGCGTGACGTGGCCCCTTTCAACACGACCTGCGGCGACTGCGGATTGCTGCCGCGATAACCGTCGACAAACCTTTGTTGCTCGGCGGCGGCCGACATCAGCGTGACCGCCCTGAACGTCGGCTCGGCTTCACTCGCGACAAACCCCTCGCGCCCCTGAACGTACTTGGCGGCATAGTACCGCGTGACGGCATCGTCATAGGTGCGCGGACCCGTCAAGGCCGACACAACATCAACAATGCCAGTTGCGTTATCGACCCGGATCACGAACGGTTCGACAGTCTTCAGCGGCACCACCGCCATCAGCGCGACCGCTTCAAGTACCGCCACCGTGACCGCCGCCATCGCCGTCCATTGGGCCACCTTCACCGCCCGCCGACCGTTGGCCACCAGGTCCTCGTCATACCGCCTCGCCTTGCTGAAATAGTCACCCTTGTCGGCCGTTCCCACCGCTTCAACCATCACGCCCTCCCGCATTTTGACGATGTTGTCACCACGTCGGCGCGCTTCTCATGCGCCCACAGCCCTTTGTTCAGCGTCCGTTTTTCCCCGCCGTCACACGACGCCAACGGATACCGCATCGACGCACACCCGCTCACCAGCGCCCCGATCAGGGCGACCGCTAACATCCACCGCATTGGTTCAATCCTTTTTTGTTTGCTGAGCGACTGTCACAGATTCGGTCTGTGAGCTGTTGTTATTGCCGGGACCAGACCCTGCTCGCCCCTGCGTCCGCGACACGGGCTGGAAGAACTGCCCGACCCCGTCTTTGCGTGCACGTCCAACTCGTTCGCGAAGGCCTGCACGCGCTGCCTTAAAGTTTTCCGCTGTGCCAACTGTATTCGTATGACTGGCCCGAGCTGCAGCAACCGGTCCGGTGGCCCCACTAAACGAATGGCCACCGGCGATGCTTGCCGCCAAGGACGGTAAGTGATGCAGAATACCCATGCAAAAGAACGCTGCCGTGATAATTCCAAGCGACGCCGCTGCAATATCTCCACCTGATTTCGCATTATATAATGTGGCGAAGGTCTGGAGCATGAAGCTCAACACGGCCAGCGAAAGAATCTTCAAAATCACGAAATTAATGCAGAGGCTCAACCAGCCCTCGAAATACTTCCGCGTCGCATTGAATAAGGCGCAACAGATGAATGCAGGCCCGATCCCGACAATCAACGCCAACGCGAATTCAGCATAGAGGAACGTGAAGTACCCTTGGGCGGCCAACAGACCCATCACCAAGTAGACCAAGAACGCCACCACCGCCGCCTTGATGATCCCCCAACCCCAACCTGCCTCCTTGTACAGATTCTCGGAATATTGCGCCGCTCCTGTTAGCATGGCGTCAAACCGGCCCGCTGACGCAGGCTGGAACCCAAGCGCCGCCGCAAGTTCGTCTGGTAGCGTCTTGAACAACACATCAGACACATAGGTCTGATAATCACCCGCGTTGGTCACCAACATTACGATCACCGACCCCTTCATCATCTTGCGGATCAGGCTCCAAATTGGCTCCTGCTCTTCGCCACGCAGGATCTGAACCGCATGCCACATCACCAATAATACTAACGCAGAGCGTAATGGTGCCGCCAACGTCCCCGCCAGAGCCGCCGAGGTCGTCGTCATAAAGTTAATCGCTGGCAGATGCAGCGTTGCTTCAAAGCTTGAGAATACCGACGTCGCCATGAACAACCTCATTTGTTGGGAACTGCGACAGGCACTGTGTTATTGCGAGGCATGGCTGTTGGGCGAACCGCTGAGAGCTCTGAGATTGTCGTCGATCTTCTGGTAATAACGTTCTTTGTCTTGTTGCTCTTGTGTTTGAGCTTCCACCCGCTGCAACATCGCCAGCGCTTGCAGCCGCACCGTCTCGTTCTGCAATTGCGCCGTCTCAACCGCGATGCGCGCCTGCAAATCCATCGTCGTCTTTGGGTCTTCGGATTGCCCAATCTGGCGCTGCAATTCCGTCAGACCGCCCATCCGCATTGTCGCCGCTTCCAGCGTCGCCTGGGCCACACTCGACTGACCCGCATTCGCGCCCTGGGAGCGTTTCGATGCCTGCGCATAATAATCTTCACCAGGACGCGCGTAGACTTCGTTGTCAGACTTGAACTTGTCGGCCATGGCCGCCAGGCCATTGCCGCCCTGACCGGACAACGCCGCCTGCACCGCCGCGAAGTCCTTGCCCAACACCATCCGCACGTTGGGGTTATTCAACGACGCGGCGATGTCGCCCATGTTGGTGAGTTTATTCATCGATCCGAACAGCTTCTCGGCTTGGCTCAGTTGATCCTTGGCCAATTGCAGCTGCTTTTGCATTTCTACGATCTGTTCGATCTGCTTGATGATCGCCGCCGTGTCGATCACCGGCACGCCCTGCGCCACCGCGACCGTCGATCCCAACAACACAGCCGCCAGCACGGCCACAAATCGTAGCTTGCGCATCTTCAAACCTTTCATGTCCCCTAAAGGGCGAATGAGACTGTAAGATCAGTTAGCAGACGGACAGCGCCATCTCAGCACCCGATGCCGCAGTGCCCGCTGTCACCGCATGATTATCGAGATCATGCGACTTTCCGTCGTTGGTGGAACACCGCAAGCCAGTCTGCCGGGTCATCACCGACTTCGGCCCGAATGGTGTCCAGCAGCTCAATGTTGGCGGTGCGCCCACTTAGCACCGCCAGCTCGTCATCAAACCCATGCAGATCGAGCCCCGTCACGACCGAGGCCGCGCCCTGCTTGACCAGAAACATCCGACTTTCAGGCGTCAGTTGTGTTGCAATCAGGTCGAACTCGCGCGCCGTCAACTTCATGCCGTCGATGTAATCCTTCGCGTCAGCACGCCCATTAGGAAAGAAGATCCGCGTCGGACATTGCTCAATGATCGCATGGGCAATCGACGACCGCAGTGCGTCAGCTGGCGACTGTGTCGCAAAGATCAACATGCCATTCTGCTTGCGGATGGTCTTCAATTTGTCGAGAATCAGCAACCGAAACTGCTCATCGCCAAGTGCCTTCCAGAACTCATCAATGACAATCGCAATCCGACGCCCGTCGATCATGTCCTCGATCCGCCGGAACAGATATAGCATCAGTGGCGACCGTATCTCAGGATGATCCAAAAACTCCGTCATGTCATAACCGCTGAATTCAACGCCAACCGGAACCTCGTCCACAGCGTTGTCAAACACCCAGCCCAGCGGCTGCCCCGCCTCCCACCGCTTGAGCCGCGCGGACAACCCATCGGCGTCATCATTGCGCAAGTAGACCCGCAGCGACCCCATCGTCCGGTCTTCCAGCGGCGTATCGGCCAGCGCCGCCACCGCTCGCGCCAGTGACTCGTGCTCTTCGACCGTCAGCGCCCGACCAGCGAGCAACCCCATCAGTCGGCACAGAAACGCTTGGCCTGGCTCGTCATAACAGATCGCCTTCAGCGGCGCGAAACCTGTTGGCAACCCGGTCTTCAGCGCCAGATAAGTGCCGCCACAGGCCCTGATAAACAGTTCGGCACCACGGTCCTTGTCGAAGCACACCAACCGCGGCTTGTGCTTGAGCAGCTGCGCCAGCAGGAAGTTCAACGCCACCGTTTTGCCGCTGCCGGACGGGCCGATCAACAACGTATTGCCCACGTCCTGCGCATGGAAGTTGAAGTAATAGGGGCTGCCAGCGTCCGTCTTAAGCAGCGCGACCGCATCGCCCCAGGCGTTGCCAGTTGCCCGTCCCACCGGATAGGCATGCAGAGGGGCGAGGTCCGCAAAATTCGCCGACGTAATTGACGCCGAACGGCAGCGATACCGCAGATTCCCAGGCATTTGCGCCCACCACGCCGCTTCCAGCCCGAGATCTTCCCTGACCACAACGGCGCCACCACTGGCCATGGCATGACGGGCCTTGGCGATGTTATCATTGAGAAGGGCGAGACCGTCGGCGAACACCGTCACCGACGCATGGTGGTCGCCCAGACCCCAGCGGTTGCTTTCCAGATCATCCAGAGCATGCGCCAACTCAGCGGTCTGAGAAAACGCCTTGTCGTTCGCGTTCATCATGCGGTTCTGCTGCCGACTTAACAGCTCGCGCGAGGAGGCTTTATCCAGGCACTGGAACGAATGCACCACCGTCAATGCCATGTCGAGCGCCAGCAGCTCATTCAGCAACCCCGGATAGGTCCGGGCCGGGTATTCTTTGAGTGCTAACATGCCAGCGTAGCTGGTCTGGCCGGGGTGTCGAATTTCGACGGTCTCCTTACCGACAACAATTCGGTCCATCAGGATGGCCGACCGCACCGTGCCCATCGTCAACGGCACCCGCAGCATCCGACCGCCCATCAGCCGATGCAACACCAAGCTCATCTCCGAAAACAACAACCCGCCACGCTCAACGATGCCGAGTGAACAGACGCCAAGGGGCGCTAGACTAGCCGAGACGTTGCGTGCGACGTCGCGCAGTTTCTTCAGTGCCAGGGCGTCAACAGCACCGGTCGTTACAACCTGCTTGCTGAACCGGCTGGTGGCTCTGTCAATCCAGCTGTGCGCCGTCGTCATCGCGTTCGGACTTGGCGTCCACACCAGCGCCACAAACAAATCATTCCGGTATAGTGTCTCGCCGCTCAACCGCTGGCGATACCGCGCATCGAGCGACGCCGCGAACGCGTTGGTGAAGCGTCCGGCCGGGTACTCGCTGGAACGCTGCCGCAGGGTGACCATGTACACCGTCAGCGCCGGGTCCGAGATGTTGCGCCACAATGTGTTGAGCCGGTTTTGGAGGCCGTTCAGATCACGCGTATCGGCGCTTTGGAACGCCAAGCCATCGACCGCAAACATCATCAGCAGTCCGCCATTGGCCAGGCCGACGACATCGTCAGCGACATGCCGAATATACGGCAATACATCGCGGCCTTCGCGCTCAGTGTTACCGAGCTGCACTAGATTGCTCATCGCTCGAAATCCTTTTCGTCAAATGTCCGCATCAGCCGCAGCGGTGAGATCGACGAGCCGCCCCAGACCCGTCGATTTCTTGATTTGCCATAGGTATCCGCCCAAGCCTTCAAGATCCGGAACTTGTTCGGATCAGACCGGCAGATCGACCGGCAGATCAGGTGGATCGCGACACCAACCGATATGTATTTGATGCTGCCCAAGCCAAGAAACAGGAAGGTCGTCAGCACCATGTTCACGACGTAAGCTTCGATCGTCACACCGGCGTACATCGCCGGGCGCGTGACCGCGAGAAACAACGTATGCTCAACCAACGACCCCTCTTGTTCCATGGTCAGCTCGCAATCGTTGCATCAACGAGCTCGGCGGCACCGAACAAAATACCGATCGCCAATGCCACGGTGCCAAACTTGATCGGGTCAGCGTTACCGAACAGCATTTTGTAAGCGATAATCATCACCGCAATGATCGCGCACGACCGGGCTATCGGGCCTTTCAGAATGCCTATGATCGCTTGCAGTGAGCCATCCAGCGACGCCGCCGCAGGCTCCGCCGCCACACCCGTCATCACCAGCGCCCAAACCATCAATTCAACGTGACGTCTGTTCATCATTTTCCCTTTCCAAACACCGAAGTTCCGCGCGCCATCCCGGACGAGCCGAACACATCCCATTTTGGACGCTCACTTTTTGTACTCTGTGTTTTTACGCTCTCAGTACCAGCCGCCTTTGGCGGAACTTGCGGCACGCCGACCACCTTCTCAGGCTTCGGCAATGACCCGCGAACCTCAATTTTGTATACAGACGGTTTCAACCTCGTCCGCTCTGCATCCACCGCCAGCCAGTAGGCTCCAGCATTCCAGCCCTGATGCGACGCTGGCACAAAGTAGCGTTGTGCCGCCCGACGTTCTGCCGACATGACGGCAGGGCCATCGCCCGCTGCGGCCAGCAACGACGTTAGTTTTGTCGCCGCGATCTTTAAATTCGTGCACGCGTCAAACGCCTCGATCAACGTCACACCATAGTCCCGTGCCATCGCCTCGGTCACACCGGCCAACCCAGCTCCACCCGCCGCCCCCAGATCAGCCGCGCCGATCACGAACCCCATTGCCTCACCGGCAGAGCCGCCCACCGTCTTCTTGCCGCCAGCACGGGTTGCCAGCGGTTCGAACCCGCTTTCGACGCTGACGATTCCAGCGAGCAGATCGAGCGATATTTGTGGAGCGCATTGGGTGGCGAGATCATGGAACAGCATCGCCATGGCCTCACTGCGCCGGGACGGTGACGTGCTGCTTGGTGCCATCAGGCAAGGTCAGCGTGTACACCCGCTCGCCTTGCACCAGTGACGACGCCACGCCCGAGAACTGCTCTGGGCAGTTTGGTGCGTGGCCCTTGCGCTTCTTTTGGGCCGCGACAAACGATTGCACTGGCGCTAGACACTCCGGTATCGACGCCCATCCCGTCGGGCTCGCCAAGCACAGCAATACCGTACAACCCGACACATCCGCCACGGCCGGGGAGGCCCCGAGTAATCCACAGCCTGTGACCATGGCCAAAATGCCCTTGCTCATCGCAATCTCCCAAGTACAACGTTCTGACGCAGCCGAATTGGACCACCCATCACCAACGCAACCACGAGAACCGACGCCAAATCACTTTGTGACTACGTTCATATCTCAATTATCCTGAGTGGGACAATTGAAAATGACTAATAAGTTGCAAAAACGTCACGGAACAGCGTTTATTACCTACATAATTCGTCATGTTCTGACGCAGGAGCTGCCGGCCTCATCGGGGCTTGGCTCGGGGAACTCAGTCAGACAGCAAGTGGCAACCCGCCTCACCGTCGCGTTTTCACTCCACCTGCAACATCAGCCTATTACGGCGCGCGCCTTGCTCGAGGCGGGCTGTGGCAGCATCAATAAAAACCATGCCACACTGACTTACTTAACCGAGATTGGCGTGTTGCGCCGCACGCAGGAACTTGCCGCACACGGGAGCGGCCGGGTGCATCATTATCATTTTACAGATGATTTTACCGGCAGGATCGTCAAGCTGCATACCGGCATCGGTAGCGACGACGTCTAATCGACGACGGCGCGCCGTTACCATGCAGCCGCGCACGTTGGCACGGTCAGCTCATCGGCATTGCACGCATGGCCGCCCGATCATCTCGGCGGCGCCGGGTGCAGCGTCGCTCATCACTGGGACGGCACGCTGCATATTGACCCGTTGCCGCCTGCTCTCTCGGGCTTGGCTCACGCCGAATCTAGGAGGCGCCGTTCAGTCGAAGCCTCGGTTGACCGGCTGGCCTTGTCTCTCCGTCTTAACTTGAATGGGGCGAGCGACCGTCGGGCCTTGTCATCACCCCTTCGACGTCTCCGGCATGAAACTGCCATGCGGCCGGACGTCTGGACCTTTGCTCACGACATAATTGCAGCGCGCTAAATGCTCGACCACAGCCTTGGCGACGGGCTCGCAGGCGTCCATCGTGCGCAATGGCTTTGGCGTGCTGCTTGCCCGACTGATCGCATACGTAATGCAGAACAGCAGGTCGTCGTAGGGTTTGCCAGATGGCGTGTTGCGTGTGGTCATCGCCGCTGATTGACATGAGAACAAAAAGTATACAACCATGAGCCTACTGTCGGGTCATTAGTTCCGTGCGTTGGGGGCGTCATGCGTTTGTTGGATGTCACAGTCGGGCTGCTCGGGCTGTTTGCTGTTGCCGGAACCGCAACGGCGCAAGACGTGCGCGTGGTCGATGCCGATACGGTTGTCTGGTTCGGCACAACGTACCGGCTCGACGGCATCGATGCGCCGGAGCGCGAACAGACATGTCTCACGAGCGACGGGCTACCTTGGCGCTGTGGTCTCGCCGCGACGGCAGCCCTCAATGCGTTCGTCAACGGCAAGGTGTTCACCTGCACTGACGTCGGCGCCGACAAAAAATATCATCGCCGCCTCGGCCAGTGCGTCGCGAATGGCATCAGCATCGAGCACTGGCTGGTACATCACGGCTGGGCGATCGAATACAAAGCACACTCAGATGGTCGGTTCGCGCCGGGCGAGCGCGACGCCGAACGGAACCGTCGCGGGCTATGGTCGGGCTGCTTCACCAATCCGCGTGACTTCAGGTATTCCAACAAGTCGGCATCGGTCTTGATGGGTGTGTGTCCGACGTCGGCTGAGGCGGTGGCAAAAGTTAAGGACGAGCTGTTCTGGAAGGGGTTTGCCATCAAGGCCAAACTGTTCGCCGTCGGTCGGCGGCTCGCAACCGGGTTTGCGGGGATCTATCACGACGAGGGTTGTGGTTCGTATGGCAAGATGGCGCGCCAGGAGGGCGGTCAACTGCTAGCGTTCGCCAGTGCCGACGCGGCCGAGGCGTCCGGCTTTAGGAAAGCCAAGAACTGCCTGATCAAGTGACTGCTGCGCGTTAGGTTACGTGCCATTGAATGCCCTGTTACCAAGACCCAAAAAAGCCGGGCGGTCGGGGGCGTACATCACACAACAGGGTGACGCTTGCCGCGACCGACTTGAGCCAAACGGTGTCGTCGCGAGCCATGACTAGGTCATCACCTAGTGGTCAGACTTTGTAAACGTGTCATGATCAACATACCAAAACACGACGCCTGAGGGAGGACGCTAGTGTCTAAAAGTATATTTGATGACGCCGAACCCAACCCAGCCGAATGGCACGACGATGACTGGATGGAGACCATCCCCGTCGTGTCACCAACCCCTGATGAGTACATCGCCAAGATACTCGCGACCGATCCTAGCGACGCTGATGGCGGTTTCATCATCCGCGCATTCATTGACAATGGCATCATTGTGCAGGGGCCGGATGGTGGTTGGGTGTTGACTGACGAAGGTCGTGTCGCTTTGGACACAGTCAAGCGGCCAGGATTGCATTGATCCGACACAACCTGTTGTGCCCGCATTGTCACCCACTTAACGATTGCAGGTGAGCAAATCCGTGGGGGTTGTGTCGTGTTCAAGCGTATGGCGTCGAGACTCGTCGGGTTGAGCGTTACGGCAGTTATTGTGAGCGCTTGTGCGTCCCAGTCTCCAGCGGATCTGGGGCAGATTGCACTGGCCAAGCCTCCGGCAGTCGAAGCGCCAGCCCAAGCGGCTGAGGCAGTGAAGCCGGTACCGCCGCGATCCGCGCGAGCTGCCGTCGTGACGCCCACACTGACTGCGCTTCCCGCACCTGCTCGCATTGCGGTCAGACCGACCACGGTGGCCCCAGGTTGGACGGCTCTGGAAGCAGAGCAGCCGAAGCCGCCTCGCCGGTCAGCGCAAACACCTGTCGTCGTCCAAACAGCCAACGTGGCAACACCGACGCCGGTCCCACATCCAGCCCGAACCACGACCGCACAAAATCCGGCCTACGACCAAACTGCCGATCCTGAACAGGCGAAGAGGTTTGCGCTGAAAGAGGCTGCTGTCGTCGCGGCTGTGATTGCGGCGTCACGTGCGGCCTACTTGGGCACCGGCAAGCCCTGTGCGTGTCCGGATAATGTGACGCGAAATGGTCAGGCGTGCGGCCTCCGTAGCGCTCATTCGAGGCCCGGCGGGTTCAAGCCACTGTGCTATCCGACTGATGTCAGCGCTCCCGTCATTGAGCGATGGCGCTCGACAGGTGCAATTGCAGTTGGCTGTTTCAATCCACGCCCGCGTGTGAGCGGGCGACAAGAGACCGTCATTAACGATTTGGGCCTAGGCGGTGTTTCAATCCACGCCCGCGTGTGAGCGGGCGACATCCGATCACTCACTACGGCGTCGATCCTGACGGGCGTTTCAATCCACGCCCGCGTGTGAGCGGGCGACGAGGGTAACGTGCGCGGGCTGCTTTCGGACCCGAAGTTTCAATCCACGCCCGCGTGTGAGCGGGCGACCCTCAAAGTTCGCGGCATGTACGACGCCCGCATGTTTCAATCCACGCCCGCGTGTGAGCGGGCGACTTACGAGGGCAATCAGATTGCCGTGTACAGCGGGCGTTTCAATCCACGCCCGCGTGTGAGCGGGCGACGCCTTGCGGATTGGGAGTTGCCGCTATCATAGCACGTTTCAATCCACGCCCGCGTGTGAGCGGGCGACATCGGCACTCGAAAAATGGGCTACGCAGTTTGCCGTTTCAATCCACGCCCGCGTGTGAGCGGGCGACCAGCAAAAGCGATTAAGACGCACATGGGATGGAAGTTTCAATCCACGCCCGCGTGTGAGCGGGCGACTCAGGTCTGCGAACGTGAGGCCTGACGGGTGCCAGTTTCAATCCACGCCCGCGTGTGAGCGGGCGACACGCCGGTCGGACATCATTGCCGCGCCCATGATGGTTTCAATCCACGCCCGCGTGTGAGCGGGCGACGGGTTCCATCACATGGCAGCTCAGGCCGCCAACCGTTTCAATCCACGCCCGCGTGTGAGCGGGCGACCATTGCCGCCTGAACCTGTGAAGCCGTCAAAACAGTTTCAATCCACGCCCGCGTGTGAGCGGGCGA
This sequence comes from Hyphomicrobiaceae bacterium, assembly GCA_043718785.1. Lineage (GTDB taxonomy): Bacteria > Pseudomonadota > Alphaproteobacteria > Rhizobiales > Hyphomicrobiaceae > JAYSVA01. The sequence continues at coordinate 15,490 of JAYSVA010000590.1, read as the reverse complement.
CGCTGACGCCGCGTCCACGGCGTCTACCGCGTGCAGTTTCAATCCACGCCCGCGTGTGAGCGGGCGACCGGCCAACTGTTCGCGGCCTGCCCGCGCGCGAGCGTTTCAATCCACGCCCGCGTGTGAGCGGGCGACGGCCTTATTTGTTCAGTTGGACAGGTCTTCGGCGTTTCAATCCACGCCCGCGTGTGAGCGGGCGACCTTTTCTGCTGTCAATGGTCCGCATAGTGCCTTGTTTCAATCCACGCCCGCGTGTGAGCGGGCGACGCCGCGCCATCCGTGAGCCTCAGCGTCGGCTCACGGTTTCAATCCACGCCCGCGTGTGAGCGGGCGACTGTTGCGGTTATCTGGATCATCCTGGCGTCAAGTGTTTCAATCCACGCCCGCGTGTGAGCGGGCGACTTTTCCAGTTTTTACAATGTTTTACACAGGCCAAGTTTCAATCCACGCCCGCGTGTGAGCGGGCGACCAAGCAGGATGGCCAACCGGCGTAAACTCAATAAGTTTCAATCCACGCCCGCGTGTGAGCGGGCGACGGGACGTGTCCGAGGCGCTGCGGCCCTACTATCAGTTTCAATCCACGCCCGCGTGTGAGCGGGCGACATCAGTCTACAGTTATGCGTTTCTAAGGTGTGGTGTTTCAATCCACGCCCGCGTGTGAGCGGGCGACTTCGTAAATCGTCACCAGAGCATCGTGCGGGGCAGGTGTTTCAATCCACGCCCGCGTGTGAGCGGGCGACAAAAATCACAATATTCACAGAAATCAACCTAGCAGGTGTTTCAATCCACGCCCGCGTGTGAGCGGGCGACCGTGGATGGCAACGTGATGTACATCGTGACATTCGTTTCAATCCACGCCCGCGTGTGAGCGGGCGACGACGTGAGGCCAGTGCGATGCGTGTAACTGCGGTAGTTTCAATCCACGCCCGCGTGTGAGCGGGCGACCGGCCATCGGCAAAGTGGGGGCACCATGAACGACGTTTCAATCCACGCCCGCGTGTGAGCGGGCGACCATGACTGGCAAAATTCTAGACGTCATTGCTGTAGTTTCAATCCACGCCCGCGTGTGAGCGGGCGACAATCACAAACAGCTTTGACGGCACATCCCACATGGTTTCAATCCACGCCCGCGTGTGAGCGGGCGACCTGACGAGCAAGCCACTGCCGATGCTATCGAGGGCGTTTCAATCCACGCCCGCGTGTGAGCGGGCGACCACCAGCGCCTTTCGATCCTGTGGTCCAGGTTCGGTTTCAATCCACGCCCGCGTGTGAGCGGGCGACTGCGGATTGTCGGCAAATGAAGGAGGGTGGCTTGAGTTTCAATCCACGCCCGCGTGTGAGCGGGCGACTCGATCACATCCGCCACCGCGTCCGACAACGCGCAGTTTCAATCCACGCCCGCGTGTGAGCGGGCGACGCCGACTTCATAACACGATGTCAAAGAACGGGAAATCGGCTTGGTTCCGCGAACCTGTCCTGAGGCCTGCCAAAACGGATCGCAGTTTCTAGCGAACATCGGAACCATCGTTGATATACCTGACTTTATCGCTGGTGCGAACCTGCCGGGAAATTGTGGGACGCTTAGGGTTCGCACTTGCTCCTGCGCTCTTTCGGCGCGGGCCGTCGGTACGGCACTCAAAACACCAGGGGGCCGTCAAAATCGAGAGCGGGTTTGGCCCCGACATGCTCAACGCGCGGCTTCCAGTTAGCACCGAGTTGGTAGAAGCGCAGGCTGTCGGTCGCAACATCAATCTCACTTAGCAGGCGGGCGCGGAGCTTCACCCACTGCGCCGGATCAACGTCGCATTCGAACACCGAAAACTGAACGCGCTGGCCATAGTCTTTGCAGGCGCGGGCGACGCGACGCAAGCGGCGCTTGCCGCCGTCGCTCTCGGTCGACACGTCGTAGGTGATTAGCACCATCATGGCGTTGCTCCCCTATGGTGCCGGGCTCACTTCCAGATAAACGGCGGGTAGGCGTCGAGATCGCCGCGCAGGTGGCGGGCCAGCAGCTGCGCCTGGACGAACCACAGCAGGCCAACGGTGATCTTCTCGTCGAGGAACGGATGCAGGATCTCGTCGCGCTTGCGCTCCTGGTAAGCGACCAGCACCACCTTGCGACCGTCGTCGGTGAGCAGCGTCGCGCCGTTGTCGAGGGTGCTGAAATCCTTCGGCCCGAGCTGGCGGCGGTTGATCAGCGACAGCACGAGCCGATCAGCAAAGTACGGCCGGAACTCTTCCATCAGATCGAGCGCGAGGCTCGGCCGTCCCGGCCGGTCAACGTGCAAGAAGCCGACAGCCGGATCCAGCCCGACGGTTTCGAGAGCACCACGCACGTCAGATGTGAGCAGCGCATAGACGAACGATAGCAGAGCGTTGACCGCGTCCATCGGTGGACGACGGCTGCGACCCGCAAAAGTGAAACAAGGTTTTTCGCCGCGCACCAGATGATCGAACACTGAGAAGTAGACCATGCCGGCCTCGCCCTCGGCGCCACGCAACTGGTCGCCATCGAGTGGTTTTTCGGTGCGCCTGATGATGTTGGCAAGGCGGTCGGCGGCGGTGCCTATGGCGGCACGCTCAGTGTCCGGCATGGTGTCGCCGTGATCGCGGACGGCGCGCGTGAGGACGGCGCGTTGATTAAGCACCTTTCCAGCGACAATCGACTTTATCACGGCATCGCGGCGCTTCGGGTCATCTGACCAGCGGTATTGTGTCCGGCGGAGATGGACGTTGCCGGAAATCGGCCCTTCGACACGCGCCCAGAACCGGCCGCCTTCCGTCATGAAGTTTACGGTGATGCCAGCCGCGGCGCAGGCCCCGAGCAGTGGCGGGCTGACCAGGACGCGACCGAAGCCGATGATGCTGCCGATGGTGTGCAGCGGCACCCGCCCGCGCTCCTTGTGGTCGACCGAGACCACGACGTTTTCACCATCCTTGCTGAGCCACGCGTCCTGTGTGGTGACGAAGAGCGTGTTGAGGTGGCGGCGCATTTTCGACCTTCCTTCACGGGTCCAGGACTAGTCCTGGTCGGGGATGCTCGAAGGGGCCGAAGGTCCCTTCGTATTTCACCCAGAGGGTAAACCTGCTTCGGCAATCTGCCGCGCCAGCCAAGCGGCCGCCGACACCTTGCGCGACAGACGCTTCGGCTGGCACAACTCGTTCAGCGAACAGTTTGTGCACGTTGACTTGGCATAGATGGGTGGCGGTGTAATCTGGCTGTTAAGCAGGGTGCGTGTGGCGGCGGCGACTTGCTCAGTTAGACTGCGCAATGTTGCGTCCAGCGGCACAGACACGCGCCGCCGGGTCTCACCGTAGAACAGCGCGCCCTCGTCGAGGGTGACGCTGAACATCTCCTCAAGCGCCATCGCCTGGGCGCACAGCTGTACCTCGTCGGCGCGGTGCGATTTCGGCTTGCCGCGTTTGTACTCGACCGGAAACGGCCGCCAACTGCCATCAGGGATTTTTTTCATCTCGACAAGGTCGGCAAAGCCGGACACGCCAAGCCGCTTGGAGACCAGCGGCATGGCAGTGACGACACGAACGCCGCGACGCTTCTCGGTGCCCGCCTCGGCTGTTGCTTCATGCAACACGCGCCCCTCCGCCGTCAGCCGGTTCTCCGCCCACGCCTGCTCCACATGAATCAGCGCGCACTGACGCGGGCAGAACAAGTAATGCTGCAAGGCGGACAGTGGGACGAGGTCGGTTTCGGGCACGGCGTCACCCGATGTCAAAAGCTTGTATGATTTCAACGCCAGCTGGAATGACCGCCGCATTCACGTCAACGCGATAATCGGTAAAGCTGCGCGCCGGAGCATCAGAGCCATTAGCGCGGGCAACTGTCACGGCCTCAAATAATTTGTGCGCGGGTGCTTTGCCGAGGGCATTGTCGTGTTTGAAGACGATCAACCGACGTGCCGACATTTCACCGCGCGATGCTGAGCGATCGTGATCGAACATCGTCTGGAGGGCCGAAAAGAACAGTTCAAGGTCGGCGTCAGAGAAGCCGGTTCGGCCAGCCAAGTGCGCCGAAATAAAGCCGTGTCCGCGATAGAGCCCATAGGGGATTATGTGCTTGCGGCCCATCGTGCGCCCTTTCTCCAGGTCGCGCTCGTTGGTGACGGACGAGCGGGTGATTGAAATTTCCTGCGGAATGACCGGCTCGATAGATTGCGCGAACGTCACCTGCACCGGACCGCGCACCTGACCGCAGTTAACCTCTGTAGTCATGACCGCACCGAACGAGCGGATGTCGTAAAATTGCTCGCACATCCATTTGGTCAACTGGCGGGCCTTATCTTCCTCTTTCGGCAGCCTTTTTGCCTCGGACTTGAGACCGGCAGCCTCGTAAGCCTTCTGGTGCTGACGGTTGAGTACGGAGCGTTCCTGCATGTAGATGGCATGCGGTGCTGCACCGCCAGTCGTCATCTCGACGAAATTGCGGACCTTGCGTTTCAAGCAGACATCAGTGACGAGGCCCTTGTTGGTCTCGGGATCGAGGCGCGGCAGGTTGCCCGCGTCAGGATCGCCGTTCGGATTGCCGTTAGCGACGTCAAACAGGTAGACGAACTCATAGCGGTTCTGGATAGCGGTCATGGCGTTTACTCCGTCGTGTCGCATGAAATGGTGGCGTCTTCGGCGATCTCAGCTGGCTTATCCGCGCGTTTGGCAAAGCGCTGGTGATAGTAGCCAATCGCAAACTGCCCTTGCTCTTGCATGCGCAGCGATGCGGGGAACTGCGCGGTCATGCCATCAATAATTTCCCCGATTTCCCGTTCGAGCCAGACAGCCAAACCGCCCTTGTCGCCTTTGCGCAGGTTCGAGAGGTGATGGTTGGAATTGCGGATCAGCACCGGGAACACTGATGCGGGGGCCGCTGAAGCGGCACCGAAATAGCGGTCCCGGATTGTGGCGTTGAGGCCGGGTAAGGCAGCTCGCTGGGTTGTCTCCAGCGCGGCGAACAGCCGACCCAGCTGGTACCCTGCGTTATTGTTGCTTCGGTCAAGTGACACAGGAACGGTCTCCTTCTGGCGGATCAAGCAGGCTTTGATGAGGGCTGCGCGGTGGCCGATACTGGATTGCTCGGAGCCGCGTTCAACTCGTCCGCCGTCGGCGCGCATGCGCATGACCACGGAAGTGAGCAAGGTGGCCGGATATCTGGTGCGATCGAGGATGGCGCGCATCACCTCACCCGCGAGGTTGGACTGGACGTTATCGGATTTGCGCTGCGGGGCCGTTTCAATGAGCAACCTCCAGATGGAGGGCGCTGTGCGCCACGGTGGCGGGTCAATTCGCAAGTCCTGCCAATGTTGCACGAATGCCGCGCCCAGCTCACCGAGCGTGGTCTGGTGCCAAAAGCGCACCGAAATGCGCGCCGCATTCGGCGATAAACCGAGCACGTAGAACCTTGTGTCAGCGGCGAGGTTCGGTGCAGCCTGCTCGATGGGCCGCCCATCCGCCATCTGTTTGACGACATCGCGCAGCTTCGCCGTTGCGCTGGCATCGTCGTCAGCTGCTTCATCGGGTGGGTTGAATAGCGCTGCCATCAGATCTTCTGACGATTCTGCAAGCTCAGCATCAGCGGCCTCACCCCAGAATACGGTGGTGGCATCGCCGATCTGCACACGGTTGCGATAGATCGGCCGGTCCTTGTGGTCGCGACCGCTGGTGCGCGACAACAGTTCGTTCAGTGCCGTCGAATAAGCGAATGCTGTTGCCTCCGAAACCGGGGCATTCGCCCCTTCTACTTTGCCATACGAGGCGTAGGCATCGCTGTCTTTGTCAAACGAGATGAACTTAGGTGTCGGCTTGCCCGGAGCTGAAATATTCTTGATCAATGGATGAATTCGTGCCGGGGAGACATCTGCACCAGAAACGAGACACTGCGCGTCGGTGCCGTCTATTCTTGAAATGCTTTTTTGCCACGCCGCACGTGCCGCATGGGTGTCGTGTATGAACCCCAACACGCCATCTAATCGAAAAGCTATGTTGGTCTCTGAGGTAATTTGGTCTGCGTACCGGATTGTGCTGAATTTATCGGCGGTCCAAATTGTCAAAAATGCCCGAATCGCGTCCAGCCCTGGATCAGAATAACCCGCAAACATTGCAATATGGCGGAACTTGAAATTGTTAAAGCGGCGGCTCGCTCGCTCCGGTTTTTCTGATACGCCTAAGACATACTCTGGTTTATCCCAGAATGCTCTGGGGGCAGCATCGCCAGCTGTTCGATCATCAAAATCTTTCGGGACCAGAAAATCTGTTGGGCGGGACTTATTGCGAACAACTCGACGGACGTCGGCAACGTCGACGACATCGCCCGACGGATTGAGGACGAGTGCGAAGCTGACCGGCGCGATTCCATAGCCGAACTGAGGGATCGATTGATCGGCGGTCGCCACACGTTCATAGTAGCCGTTCAACGCCTGGAGGATCATATGCGGCCTCCGTTGGGCGCGAACGCAGCAACGTCAATGACACCATTGACCATAGTCGGGCGGTAGAACAGCGGCTTCCGGTCCCGTGCGAAATCGATGTCGTAGAGCATATAGCCAAGATCGCGTTCACCCTTGAGCGCCGGGTCGGGTGTTGGCAACAGCCCATCAAGTGCTGCGAACGACGCTGCGAATTCGCGCGTCCCCAGGCATGGGTGATGGAAGCACTGCCCGGCGGCCAGTCGGCGATTGAAAATGTCGAGATGTTTGCCTTCGGTATCGTCGCTTGCCTTGCCTGTCAGCTCGAAGTGCGCCTCAATAACATAATCGACATCACGCAGCACGGTCGCGGCACGCTGCTGGCGGTCCTCATCAACGAGGAGCCCGAGCTTATCAAGCGACCCGGTATTCATGGCGGTCGCCACCTTCTGGGCCGAGATTTTTGACCCGACCTCATTGCGCCGCAATGAGGTGAAGCGGATCGGCTTCAGCACATGGATGCGATCAATCGCCCAGCGGATCGCGGGTTTCCAGTGGATGGCCTCCAAAATGCCACGCGCTGCCGACGGCGTGATCACATCATAGGAAACGCGCTCGACCTTCATCTCGGGCCGGGTGAAGCAGGCGTAATCGCCCCACACCCGCAGCTGCACGCCGTAGGACATTGTCCGCCTCCAGAAATTCCACTATAATCATAAGTGACAGACTTGCCCTTGCGGGGGAACCGTCGCAAAAAGTTGTTACCACGATTCACAGAATCAGTTTTTCCGCCTCGCGGAAGGTCGGATCATTCCAGTCGAGGCCGAACTCGTCGTGGTAGAGGTTCTTATTTTCTAACCACCAGAACTGGTCACCGAACCGGTTGGGATTGACGGCTTGGACTGACCTTGCAGCGGCCAGTGCTGCGAAAGCGTTACGCGGCACCTGCACAATGTAGCGCTGCAGTTTGCGGGCAATAGCACCAACGTCATCGGCGTTCGCCAGCTCCAGGATTAGTTCCGAACCTTTGTCACCGAACGGAATCAGGATCGGTCTTGACGCATCGGTGATCAAACGGAAGTCACGGGCGATATCCTCGAACGGGAACAGCAGATTTGTGCTGCGCTCCCGCAGCCTCGGTAGTATGCCGTGCTTGTCTAACCCATCGACTTGTCCTGCCGACTGGCCCCAGTACACCAGCCGAAAATAGTCTTCGACGGCACGTAGCGATAGCGGGTCGGCTGCGTGCTTCCGCATCATCTCGCGGCCCGCACTGACGGCCACTTCCATACTTTTGGGCAGCTTACGGTTGGCAGTATCAAACACATAGACGTAGCTCGTGTCAGCTGACCGCAAACCTTCGCGGTTGCAGCGTCCAGCTGCCTGAGCAATCTGGTCCAGACCCGCACTGGCGCGGTACACAACAGGAAAATCGACATCCACACCTGCTTCGATCAAAGACGTTGCGATCAAGCGGCAGGGCTTGCCGTCGTACAATCGCTGCTTGATGTCAGCCAACCGCTGGCTTCGATGTTCTGGGCACATCAATGCCGATAAATGAACCGTTCCCGGGTGACGCTTGAGCGCAAGATATAACTCGCGGGCGTGGGCACGCGTGTGAACAATGCAAAGTGCTTGGTTGTGCCCTGCCAACCGCTCCGCCAGTTGCACATCATCAATTGCACCGAGGTCACAAACGGTGACACGCCTCAACGCATTATAGAGACGCGCAGGCTCCGGCGCGATTTCATGCACGTTTCGCAAGCCACCTTTGAAACTCCGATCGGGACTGTCGGTCTCTTCGAGTGTGGGTTGCGTTGCCGTGCACAGCACAATTGATGCCCGGTAATTCGTGACCAACTCGTCAAGCATCGACACACAGGGCCGCAGCAAAGGCAAGGGGAAGTTCTGCGCCTCGTCAAGAATGACGACGCTGCGGGCGATGTTGTGGAGTTTGCGGCACCGCGTCGGGGAGTTGGCGAACAAGCTCTCAAAAAACTGCACGGCGGTAGTGACGACGATAGGTGCGTTCCAATTTTCCGCAGCCAATCTCAGTTTATCGCGGCCCTGCGGGCCTTGCTCTGGCGCACCACGTTTTCGCGCTCCAGCCAACACTTTATCATCGTCGAAAGCGCTATGGTGTTCGAGTACGCACGCGTGATGCGGGCCAAGCGCAGCACGGAATACTCCAGCCGTCTGCTCAATGATATTAGTAAACGGGATCACATAGATGATACGATCAAAACCATGTGTCACGGCGTGATCCAGTGCAAATGCCAAAGAGGCGAGCGTTTTTCCACCTCCTGTTGGCACTGTCATCGAGAAATGACCGGGCTGATTCGTGGATGCAGCCCGCGCATGCTTCAATATTTCTGCGCGCAGACTGTTAATCGGTGTCAGCGCTGCGCGCGCCTTTAATTGATGGAGATGGGAATCAAGAGCTGATCTCAACTCGTGCAATTTGGGCCAGTCCGCGCGATCCGCTCGCTTGTCCTCCAACCCGAGATAGTAGTTTTCCGTGTCACAGCGGTCTGCATCGATGAGGCAAGAAAACAGCATGCGAGTAAAATGGGCGAGTTGAAATCCGCTCCGCGCGCTGGTGAGCTTTAAGCCGGGCGACTTTATCGCTTGCGGAATGTCGATCTCACTGGCGAAAGCCGAAAAATCTGGAATTTTATGCCCGGCTGTGGTCTTGAGGCGCATCTCTAGAGCTGATCGCTGCCCATCACTCCCTGTGCCGTTGGCAAGCCCGGCATGATGACCAGCAATCACAAAAGCCAATAGCCGCCCAAAGACGTGCCATGTCTCGGCGGCTACTCGCGCGCCTGCGGTTGAGTGATCAACGCGTCCTATGTCACCATCGAGCTTTCCTTGGAACTCGGCGGAATACTTGCCCAGATCATGCAACAATCCAGCTGCATGTCCCCAGTCCGCCGCATCAAATTTAGCTGCATGGCTCATTGATTGCTCAGCAACAGCCAGTAAATGTGATGAAAGTAGCTGCCAAGATTGGCGGCTGTAACCGTCGGCCGAATGAGCGTAGAATTGCATTGGCGGCTCCGTGGACTTGCGCGGATGCGCAATATTGCAAGTCACCGTTTACACTTATTTTGTCGATTTTGCTCTTTGGTAGCAGCCGCTATTCCGTCGCAACCCGACCTAGCGAACAATCCGGCGGTCACGTATAGCGCGACAATCTGGGTGAGAGCGCGTATCACCTTGATTGTCGCGCCGCAGTCACGACCAATTTTATCCAACAACCGTCCGCTACTGGGATAACGTGATGGTCGCGCCTGTGCAGCGGGCTGGTCAGAACCGAAGTGACCGCACCTTCCGGCAAGTGTCTGACGTGACAACTGGTCAGGCACACACATCAACGTGCCACGCTGATGCCCGGCCGGTCTACCTCGGTTAGCTCCCGCACCGCCGTCATCACGTCCAACACCGCAGCGGTAGTGCGCGCCAGCGGCTTGAGCGGAATAGAACCGACAGACCAGCCCGCCCAGCCGATTATCCGCCGCAGCTGCGATGACGGCGGCCTGGATCGGGGCCTCGTCGAGGACATCCGCTGCGAAGGCAATCAGCTCATCGGATGTGGTCACGCGAGCCACCGGCTGGCGCCAGTTTCGGAGCCACGCGTGTTTCGGCATCGATCACGGCCCCGGACTAAACGGCACGAACCAGAGGCGATAGAAATCAGATTTGTCGGGTTGGAATACGCTCAAGCAGCTTGGAACGCTGGAGACTTGCCGCCGGGTAGGCATTGTCGCGCATGAGGTCGTATGAAAATCCTGGTTCCAGCACCCGGAGCTTTTGGGTGATTTCTTGCGACTTTTCCACTTCGCCATTGAGCAAGTAGAGAACGGACAAATAGCGCAGCGGCGGCTTGTAGGCCGGGGCGAGCGAATGGCTAGCCTCACCGAGCCAAATTGCCCGCTCAATATTGCCTGCAATGCTACCAGCGATACATGACAACCCATCGACTTGATACTGGAACGGGGACGCACGCGCGAGTTCACGCGCGACCAAAGTTCGTTGAAAGCCCTCCGCTGCTTTTCCGAGGTGGCACTCCGCCATCCCAAGACAAGCCCAACCAATCGGGTTGGATCGATTGAGTTGGACGCTGCGTTGCGCAAGCTCGAATGCGGCAACATAGGATCTTCGCACTATCGCGTGAACGTGCGCGCTGAAGCTCGCAACATAGGAGTTAAGCGGCTCCAATTCGAGAGCCCGATGCATCAAGGCGATAGCCTCGTCCGTCGTCTCCTCGCGATTCGTGGCGAGCCGTTCAACCAGCAGAAAGGTCCGCAGGTAAGCCCGCCAAGCGAGGTAGATGCCGCGTGGCTCAATGCAAAAGGCGCGATCGAATAGTTGATCGGCAGCGTCCAAGTTAGCTTTTCCCAATTTGAGCAGTTCTTGTACTCCCTGGTGGCATAGCCAAGTCGCAGTCGCCTGCTCCTGTCGCATCCCGAAACCAACGAAAGCCGCATCAACGACCCGATTACATTCCCTCAGTAGGTCAGGACTATTCAAGTCGAATTCGCCGAAGCTTTGCGCCGAGGTCCAAAGGATCCGACCCTCGTGGATATGCGAAAGAACGACACGCCAAGTAGCCTGTCCTCGCTCGCGCGCAACACCGCCAACAACAGAAAGCGCTTGATTTGATAGTGTTAGGTTGGTTGCCCCGTTGCCCCTACTTCCATTGCGTTCGTCGAGTATTTCGACCGAGCCTAGCTCTGCAATAGATTTGGCTACGATATCTGTCAGGCAGTTTGAGATCATGCTGTCATGGGGACTGCATGAAGCACTCGAATCCCGCAACACCAGCTGCATTTGATCACGCGTCGTAACCGGCGGACCCGAGTCGCCCGCAGTAACGCTACGCCCAGCAGCGGGTCTGTTCGAATTTAGCTGATCCTCGAACATCCGCCTCTGATCGCGCAACCAGTCCTCAAATTCCGCGTCAACGACATCCAGACCTTCAAACAACACGCTGCCATCGCGACCAGCCGCTGCTTGGTCGGATGTTTGGCCATGCGACTGTGCAAGTACGGCGACCTTTACTGGGTCAAGAGAGACCATGGTCCGATCTGCGCGGAGACAGTCCTTGCTTGGTCCCAAAGCTTTACGGATCTCACCTAAAGTCTGCCGAAGGCTGACCGCGCCCTGCTCTGGCCCACGATCACTCCAAAGTTTGTCCTGGATCCACTTGCGTGACCGCCGATGACCAGGAGTATGGGCCAGCAATGCCAGTAACCCGCAAGCTTTCCTACCACGAGGTGTGCAGTCCTCGCCGCTAGTCCGCAACAACTGCAAGGGACCTATTGTGTAGACGGTGATTTCTACGTGATTTTGCACATTTTCCTCGAGTCGGGCCGCCATATTCGCCTTACTATTGTGCGGAAAATCGTGGTTTCAGCTGACGCATTAGCAGAAAATGCCAAGTTCCCGATGATGTCAACTTCGCTTGCGCGCCACGCGTGAGAATTGCGTGAAATAGCGTGAAATCGAAGTCTGCCAAGTTGACTCATCGCACGGCCAACGGTCAGGCTGCCGGTCAGCTTTGGTTGAATGAAGGAGGGTGGCCTATGTCTCGCATGTCCTATCTCAGCACGTTCAACGGCGAGAATGGTGAAAACGGCGAAAATGGTGAAAACGGCGAGAATGGCGAAAACGGCGAATGGCAGCGTCGTAGTTCTGGCCTCAGCAGCCGCGCTTTGATCACTAGCCGGGACGGGATCGTTGGAGCCTGGCAGGCTGTCCTCACCCCAACTCACTATCAAGCCGCGCCGGCGGCTATCGACCTTTGGTCACCGAGAGTTCGACGGCAGGTCTACGAGTCCGAGCTACTGACAGGATTGTCGTTCGACGCCCACGAGAACTCGGTTGCGGTAGAATTCCGAGATCGGATTTCCACCGACCATTCCACACTCGTTCACATGATACGACCGGAAGAAGTCGACTTCGTCGGGCAATTGGAGTTTGTGCGCAACTATGCAGCATTGCGCAGTGAACGAGCGGCCGAGATCGCAGCTCAGCGTGCGAACATCCTTTCGTTTCTCGCAATGATTTGTGGGTTGAGGCCGGACAGGCACAGGCACACGTTGATGCTGCTCGGTGTTTCGCTGGATGTCACGGTTCTTGTGGAAATGCGCTTAAAGCACGCGCTGGCATGTCGACGACCCAACGAGTATTCGCCTCAAATCCAGCCGATGCTCCAGACCCCCGGCCACGGCTCCTTGCCAAGCGGTCATTCGACCGAAGCGTTCGTTTCGGCCATGTTGCTTGACCGTCTTGTTCAACGTGCTGCGTCCCCGCCCGCCAGGGTGCAGTTGATGCGCATGGCCGAACGGACCGCCATCAATCGAACTATCGCTGGCGTCCATTTCCCAGTCGACAGCGCAGCAGGCATGGTGCTTGCGCGGACGTTGTCAGAATTCTTCATTGCGCGTTTTTCGGGTGAATCGCCTGTGTATACGCGTACCTTTGATGGCCGAGGCTTTGTTGGCGATTTTGCGTACGAAGACATCTGGGCCCGTTCCGATACACCGTGCTCGGCGACGCAAAAGATATGCCGATCTATTGCCCCGGTCGCGATACCCAAGTCCGATCTGCTGGCTCATCTTTGGGCTCAGGCGGCGCACGAGTGGCAGCCAATCGTGACAAGCTGAGGAGATCGAGCCGATGACTGCGCAATGGCAAGACCGGACACCACGTCGCCCCGACCGCTATCTCGATTGGGAGGAACTGACTCGGAGCAGCTCTGGAGAGCCATTGTCGGAGCGCTGGTGCTCGGTGCTCGTGCAATGCAGCCTGAGTTCCGGCGACAGTCCGGCCGCCAACCTGATCCGCCTTAGGGACGAGATCATGACGCAACGACTGCCAGGCCCTTTTTCCATCAAGATCAATTCCGAAGAAGCGGAGCTCCTTAACGCGCGCATTGCCGCTATCGAAGACGGCATTTATACGGCATCCGACTCTGAGGATGCCGGGCTGCAGTTCTTCATCTATCTGCCGGAAAGCCGAGCCTACAAAAATGGGCGATATGCGCACCAGGACTACTATATGATCAGGCTGGTTGGGCCGCCGATCGAAGGGCTGCAATTCAACCCGATCAGCATTCACGAATACCGTGTGATGGCGTTGATGGCGGGCCGTTCGGATAGGGCCGAGCGGGTGGCGGTGGGAATCATTGACGACAGCATAGCCTTTGCCAACGAGCGTTTCAGAACGCGCCGAACCATTGCAGGTCAGACAACGGAAGTTACTCGCGTCGCCAAAATCTGGTTGCAAGATCTTGAGCGGGCAATGCCCGGGCCTGATCATGGTGTCGCCTTCGGGACCAGGCTATCGGACCGCCAAATCAATACTTTTTTCCGGGAAGCGGCGGCTCAGAGCGGCTCAATCTGGGACGACGACGTGTACCGCCGGGCAGGCGTGGTGAACTTTAACAAGAGTGGGCGCAATAGTATGGCTCGACGGTCCGGTCACGGCACTGTCGTCTTGGATCTAGCTTGCGGGTTTCCGCCGGAGACAGAGAAGGGCATGGAGCGGCCGATCTTCGCCGTGCAGTTGCCGGACGCAGCGACCGCAGACACGTCTGGCGTGACGATGGCAAGCTACGTGCTTCAAGGATTGCGCCAAATTATGCTGTGGGCAGACTCGCCCGACGACGGTGTCCCGATGGCTCTCGTTGTTAACTTCTCGTATGGCATCACGGCTGGTCCCAAAGACGGCACTCACGACCTTGAGCGCGAAATTGATCGCCTGGTCTCGCATCGCAACAAGACGACGCCGACGGCCGTTGTGCTGCCGTCAGGGAATTCCCTCCGCAATCGCACAACGGTGCGGGTCGAGTTGGCGGTGGGTGCCACCCAAGAGATCGACTGGGTGGTGCTGCCCGACGACGCAACGCCAAGTTTTCTCGAGATCTGGTTCGAGTCGAAAACAGCAGGCAGTGCTGCGCCATTTGGCTTTACGATCACGCCACCATTGGGCGAGGCCGATCTAGTGGGGCAACCGACGGCCAATCGCGGCAGGGTGCTCTTCAACGACGGTAGGCCAATTTGTGGCGTCTACTACGATCCACCTGCTACCGCGCTTGGACGTCGGCGGGCCAGCTTCTTCGTTGCAATCAATCCGACCAAGACGCTGAGACCCGGAATTGCCATCGCCCCCAGTGGCACGTGGCGCCTGATGCTTACCAATACGACGACGGGCCCCCTCGTGTTGGATCTTTTTATCCAACGTGACGATACGTTAACGGATTATCCGGCGAAGGGGCGACAATCCTATTTCGATCATGTCAACGCCTATCAGCGCGTTGCCGAGACGGGGGACTATAAAGGGCTTGGCGGACCTGAACGACCTTGTCCGATCACGGCTGCAGGCACGCTTTCAGCCATTGGAACCGGGAAGCAAACAGTTCTAGTGGGCGCGGCAAACATCCGGGAGTCGATTGCGCCTGCCGACTACACCGCCTCTGGACCAACTATCGGCAAGGCGGCACCAGACTTTTCGGCGATCATTGATGAGGGGGACTTCTTAGGCACACTAGGGGCCGGTACGGCAAGTGGGACTGTTGTATCTATGCGCGGCACCAGCGCAGCTGCACCGCAGGTCACGCGGCAGCTAAGCGATGTCATGGCAAGTGTCGCCGCACTGCGACAAGTGCTTAGTGCGGCAGATGTCGCTGATCCACAGCTAGGTCTCGCGACAGTGCCGAAGACCGTTCGAGCAGATATTCCTTTGCGACGCCGACCCGGTGATGTCTGACATGCAACGGTAGCAGGCAGTTTTGCTTGCTCGCTGGAGTCGGGTATGGGTCGCACGCTGTGGCGCTGCGCACTCAAGTCGCCGGTTGGTCGTGATAATCCCATTAACTGAGAAGTGCGTTGGACTAACTCAGAACTCCTTCGCTGAACAATATGGTCACATTTGGCGACGACGAGGTTTTGAATGCGGATCACTATCTGGACGAATGTACCCATCCGGCGAAGGCCGCCTTGCTGAGACGAGGGGAATGACTAGGTTGATCTGACTTGGTCAACCTTGGAGATAGGTCCGTGCCTACGTCTGGA
>JAYSVA010000589.1:0-11829 GCA_043718785.1 Hyphomicrobiaceae bacterium | reverse complement strand
CAGAGATGAAATGCGGGATTTGGCGGCGGCGCGACAGCAGCCAACCGGCGATGCCATCAAAGGTCAGGCGATGTGAATGGACCAGGTCGGGTGCGAGTTGTTCGGCTGCCAACAGTTGTTCGATGCGGTTCGCCACCATCCGGAATGAACTGTACAGTCCAACACCAAACGGAAAGCCGAAGTGTCCGTAAGCAAACAGGCGCTGACCTGGTGGCGCCGGGCATTCCCTGAAGTAGCCCGCACGTGGATCGGCCAAACGCTTCAACGACACCACGATATGATCGTACATTGTCAGCCGGTCGATCAGCCGTTTTACAGCCTCTGTCGTGGGCTCGCGAACCGGATCCGGATAATCGCCGGTGATGTGGAGAATGAGCGGGCGACGCATGGCTGGCCTAAGGTATGGTACGCTGCGAACTGTGATAGCGATTGGCGCCTTGAGTTAGGCCCGACAGAGGCGGCCGCGCAATTCCTGTGCCATGGTGGCGGAACAGCGATGAACTGGCACGATTGTTGTTTGTCATCCGTACTAGCAGGAAAAATTTGCTATAAACCGGTTCGGCGTGATACGAATATCGCAAATATGCGATAATTTGCAGTTTTCACTGGCCGATGGTGGCGTAACGAGATGGCGTTTGTGAATGTGTTTTACAGTTTCAAACCCTGCTGGCCTCGGCAGCAACCCTAGCCGGTTGCGGCGCAGCGAAGGCCGTAGCTGATGCGTTCTGGTCTGCTCCCATCGACGGTTTATCTGACGTGGCACGGCCTTGGCTGCCCGGGAGAAAATATTTCTGCCGCAGAAGCGCGCTATTGGAATCCTGTGTCGGCACTTGCGGCCACGCTGGCGGCGGTTCCCGAATTCAAAGCCAAGCACGGCATCACTGTGCTGACCACCTTTGATGACGGCAATAAGAGTGACTACAGTCACGCGTTCCGGTTGCTGACGCAGTATGGGCAAACCGGGCAATTTTTCATTTGTGCCGGTCGTATCGATCAGCCGGGTTATCTCTCAACCGCCGAGCTGCGGGAGATGCACGCGGCAGGCATGACCATCGGCAGCCATGGTTTCGATCATATCAACTGGAGTGCCGCATCCGACGATGAGCTGGCGCGGGAATTCCTGGCGGCGCGGGCGCGGATCGAGGATGCAATCGGTGCGCCGATCGATAGTGCCTCGGTACCGTTCGGTATGGTGGATCGGCGCGTGGCGCAATGGGCCATTAAAGCCGGGTTCACGCGGTTGTTTACGAGTTCCGGCGGCTTTGCGACGGCCAACGCCGGTTTGATTCCGCGCAACTCCATCATCAACGGGTTTGATCCAGCCACTGATTTGGACATCCTCACAGCGTTGCGGCGACGCGCCAAGTCGGCTTGGCGTGATCCGATCCGGCGGCTGCGCTACTGGAGCAGCCCGTACAATCCGCGCCCATTAGCAGCCCTGCGCGATAAGCCGGTCACGGAGTGAGTTGAACTAACTAAGTCATGCTGATATTGACACGTGCGACACATTCCATCATACCACCGCCCATGGATACGATTTTTGCCATCATCATCCGACGTCGCCGCTGGAGCTTAACTCTGCGTGGTTGACGGCTGCTGTTTAGCTGCTTGTTCTTTTCAACCGCGCCCCTGAGCGCGGTTTTGCTTTTATGGCCCGCGCGTCTCACCACCAACCCGAGGACCGCCATTATGCCAACCGCCACGTCAAACCCCGCAAAAATCAAACCGGCAACTGTCTTCATTGATGGCGAGGCGGGAACCACCGGGCTCGGCATCCGGCAGCGACTGGCCAGTGTCCCAGGCGTGACCGTCAAGAGTATTGCCACCGAGCACCGTAAGGACCCAGCTGCCAAGAAAGCGCTGCTGGCCGAAGTTGATCTGGTCATCCTGTGTCTGCCTGATGACGCAGCCAAAGAAACCGTCGCGGTGGCGGATGCACTGCCGAACGGTGGCCCGAAAATCATTGACGCTTCGACGGCTCACCGCGTTAGCCCCGGTTGGATTTACGGGTTCCCCGAAATGTCGTCAGCCCAGGGCGCGGCCGTGGCCAAGGCGCGGCGTGTTGCCAATCCGGGCTGCTATCCCACGGGTGCCATCGCGCTGATCCGCCCGCTGGTTGAAGCAGGTCTTATGGCCAAGGACTTCCCCGTCACAATCAATGCCGTGTCCGGCTATAGCGGTGGCGGCAAGTCGATGATCGAATCCTACGCTGCCAAAACCGCGCCGAACTTCGAGCTGTATGGGCTGTCGCTTGAACACAAGCACTTGCCCGAAACCCAGCACTATTGTGGCCTGACCCGGCGGCCGATCTTTGTGCCTTCGGTCGGCAATTTCGCCCAGGGCATGCTGGTCTCCGTGCCGTTGCACCTCGATCTGCTGGCCAAAAAGGTCAAAGTCGCGGATCTGGAAGCCGCGCTCGTAGCAGCCTATCCGGCGGCCCAGGGCGGGCTGGTTAAAGTGCTGACGGGAGATGCTGCCACCAAAGCTGGCCGCATCGAGCCGGAATCCCTCAACAACTCTGATCTGCTGGAGCTGCGCGTGTTTGGTAGCGATGCGCGGGGCCAGGCTGTGCTGGTTGCACGTCTCGATAACCTTGGCAAAGGCGCATCCGGTGCCGCCGTCCAGAGCCTCAAGCTGATGCTGGGGCTGGAGTAGGGCTGTCACCACCCCAGACAATCCCCATTTTTGTGAACTGCTGCGTTGCGTCGCGCGTTTACAATCGCAAGTTGCTTGTTAGAACGGCGTAAGTAAACCATCGCCGCGCGCGCCAATGGCTTCGGCGGCACCAGGGGGAGTTGCACATGAATAGGCGTGTTATCGCGAAGTTGATGGGTTCGGCTGCAGTCGTGTTGGCGTCAGGTGCCGTGCTGACTGGGTCAGTTCCAGAGGCGATGGCCCAGGCGAAAAAATTGAAAGTCGGCTTCGTCTATGTCGGCCCAATCGGCGATCACGGCTGGTCGTATCAGCATCACCAGGGTCTACTGGCACTGAAGAAAGAGTTCGGCGACAAGATCGAAACAACCTTCGTTGAGAACGTGTCTGAAGGCCCGGACGCTGAGCGCGTCGTCGATCAGCTCGTGCAGGCGGGCAACGAGCTGGTGTTCACCACCTCGTTCGGCTTCATGAACCCGACGATCAAGGTCGCGTCACGTACGCCAAACGTGAAGTTCGAGCACGTGTCTGGCTACAAGCAGGCCGACAACGTCGCCACCACTAACATCCGCTACTACGAAGGCCGCTACGTTGCTGGTATTGCAGCCGGCAAGCTGAGCAAGTCCAACACCATCGGCTACATCGCGTCGTTCCCGATCCCCGAAGTGGTGATGGGCATCAACGCTGCTTACCTCGGCGCCAAGTCGGTCAACCCGAACGTCAAGTTTAAAGTGATCTGGGTGTCGTCGTGGTTTGATCCGGGCAAGGAAGCCGACGCCGCGAAGGCGCTCGCTGACCAGGGCGCGGACGTACTGTTCCAGCACACCGACAGCCCTGCCGCCATGAAGTTTGCCGAGGAAAAGGGCATCCTTGCCATCGGTCAAGCCTCGAACATGGCCGCATTCGGCCCGAACGCACAGGCGACGGCGTTGGTCAACGATTGGGCACCGTATTACATCAGCCGCGTCAAGGCGGTGATGGACGGTAGCTGGAAGTCCGGCGCGGTTTGGGGCGGCTTCAAGTCCGGCATGTTAACGATGCCAGCTTGGGGCAAGAAAGTTCCAGCTGAAGTTGCAGCTCTGGCTGACGCCGCCAAAGCCAAGATCACTGCCGGTAGCTTCCACCCGTTCACGGGTCCGCTGAAGAAGCAGGATGGCACCGAGTTCCTGAAAGCCGGTGAAGTGATGAGCGACAAGGATTTGTCGGGCATGAACTTCTATGTCGAAGGTATCGACGGCGCACTGCCGAAGTAATTGTAGTAACCTTCAAAATGAAAAACGGGCACCTCGCGGTGCCCGTTTTTCGTTGGTTATTCTGGTTTGATTTTGAGGTCGGTGATCAGCTTGCCCCACTTGGCGCGCTCGGACGCGACGAACTTCCGGAACTCTTCTTTGCCGGAGCCGACGGTGACGGCGTGCAGACCGCTGAAGCGCTCCTTCGTTACAGTTTCCTGGCAGGCCTCGATGATCGAGGTCTCGATAAAATCCTGGATCGGCTGCGGCGTGCCTGTGCGCACGCCGATTCCGAACCAGGACGAAACCGCGAAGCCCGGCACCGTTTCGCCGATCGGCACATATTCCGGTGCCGTCGGTGACCGCGTCGCCGTGGTGATGCCGAGCGGCTTTACTGCGCCGGACTTGGCGTGCGGGAAGATCGATGGAAGATTGTCGAACATCAAATCGACCTGGCCGCCGAGCAGATCGCTGATCGCTGGGGCGCTGCCCTTGTACGGGATGTGGGTGATGTCACAGCCGGTCATCGCCTTAAACAGCTCGCCCGACAGATGCAGTGTGGTGCCGAGGCCGGACGAGGCGTAGTTGAGCTTGCCCGGATTGGCCTTGGCGTAGGCGATC
Organism: Hyphomicrobiaceae bacterium; assembly: GCA_043718785.1. GTDB lineage: Bacteria > Pseudomonadota > Alphaproteobacteria > Rhizobiales > Hyphomicrobiaceae > JAYSVA01. The sequence continues at coordinate 7,324 of JAYSVA010000589.1, read as the reverse complement.
AGCTCCGCCACCGAGTTCACCGGCAGGTCCTTCTTTACGCACAGCAGGTTCGGCTGCGAGATGACCTGATTGAGGAAGCTGAAGTCCTTCTCGGCGTCAAACGCCATTTTCTCATACAGGAACGGATTGGTTGCAATGTTCGGCGGCACGATCAGGATGCTGGTGCCATCGGCGGGCGATTGGGTCGCCACGCGGGTCATGCCGATGTTGGCACCGGCACCCGGCACGTTATCAACGACAACTGTGGTTTTCCATTTGGCAGCCAGCCGGTCAGCCATCATGCGCCCGACGATATCAGTCGCCCCGCCTGGCGGATACGGCACGACAATCTTAATGGTCAGCGCGCCTGGATAGGCCGCAGTTTGCGCCCCGGCAGATGTCGATAAGCCTAAGCCAGCGGTCGCAAGACCGGCGGAAAACGTGCGGCGCGTGATGTGCGTCATGTCAGCAAGCTCTCACTGTTTGGGATACCTCCACGTATGATAGCGCACGGCTGGCAACACGCAACGTTAACTTCAAGAAAGATGTTTCGGCTTGGGCAATCAACCCGTGGCGTCAATACAGCGTCACCTTTTGCCGCTCTGTCAGTCCGATGTCGTAGGCGTCACCATCGAACGCGTGGTCTGCGGACTTCAGCATCTGCCCAGCGGTGGGGACAGAGTTGCGGTCTACTCGGGTGGCCGGGTCCCAAAGCCGGGAGCGGACCAGGGCACGGGCACATTGGAAATAGACGGTGTCTATGGCGATAACGATGACCAGTTTCGGAGGCATGTTGTTGACCACAAACCGGCTGTTCAGTTCCGGCGCTGTTGACAGTGTGGCGCGACCATTGATGCGTAGTGTCTCATTCACGCCGGGGATCATGAACAGCAGGGCGATTCGGGGGTCCGCAACAATGTTGCGCAACGTGTCGAGGCGATTGTTGCCGCGCCGATCTGGCATTGCCAGGGTTTTGTCGTCCAGCACGTGAACGAAGCCCGGTCCATCGCCGCGTGGCGAGCAATCCAGTCCACCCGGACCAGACGTCGCCACGGCACAGAACGGTGCGGCCTCCACCAGCTGCCGATAGGCCTGCGTCAGCTGCCGCGTTTCCTTGCGCAGCGAGGCAGGTGGGCTCTCGCCGTACATGGCCTCGAGCTCAGCGATGCTGGTGATGGTGGCCGACATGAGATCCCCCGCGCGACTGCTTGTCCGCATATCGCTAAGGTCAGAGCGATGTCAGCGCAAGAGCCCGATCAGCGGCCGCGACCGTGGCCCATGCCGCCCATGCCAATGCCCATCCGACCAGCCGGGGCGGCATGGCCGTGATACGCGTGGGTCGGTGCGGCAGCAGGTGCGGCGTGCTTTGGCGCTGGAGCGGGCAGCATCCGGTAGGACTGGATCGGTGGGGCCATCATCACCGGCGGCCGCATCGGGGCGTGCGCAATGACGGGCCCGTGTGAACGCATCGGGAACCGCATCATCGGCCGATGAACGTTCGGCAGCGCATGGTGCTGTGGATAGCGCTGCGCATGGGCGTAACGAGGGGCACCGTAACCCATCGGCGGCAGGTGCATCGGGCGTCCGGCGAACCCATTGCCGCCATAGACGAAGCCATGCGATGCCGGGTGCTTGCGGCCCGGATGATGAGCCATGGTCCGCTGGTTCCGCTGCTTGGAAACCTGCTGCGGTGCATAATGGTTCGCGGCATCGGCGTAGTTTGCAATCTGGCCATTGACGCGGACGCCATGCGAACCAAATCCGCTCAAACGCTTGCCTTTGGCACCATAGCCCATCTGCCCGCCATTTCCGCTGTAGGAGCCACCATAGGTTCCACCTTTGGAATTGCCGTAGGAGCCGTACCAGCTGCCGCCTTGGTCCGTATCGTTCGACCCGTTGTTGCTGTCGGCGTATCCATTGCCGTTGTCGGTGGCGTCGCCCGCGTCGTTGCGTGTCGGCTGCCGCACGACTTGATCGTTGAACGTGAGGTTCAGCGGCGTCTGGTTTGGATTGATGATGATCTGGCGGGTCGACGGCAGCGGGCGGAACACGCGCACGCCTTCCTCGATGGTGATGGTCGCGCCGTAAAACGGCCGTGGTTCGATCCGCGTCAGATAGGCATCCTGCGCCGACGCAGGCGTGCCGAAGCTGGCAGCCAACGCTACCAGAAACACGCCCAATGCACCGAACAAACGCGCCATAACCTACTCCTGCAACGAACTGACAAACCTAATCGGAACTCAACCGATGGTTCACCTTAGTACAATAACACATTGGCTTGTCGAGGTGTTATGTTTCAAGATAAAGCGTTAACGTGGAAACCATGTTTGTTAGCCAAGTTGTGTGCCAGATTGAAACGCAAAACCGCGCAGGAAATCCTGGGCCCGCATTGGCTTTTTGCCAGCGCGCTGCAGTTCGATCAGGCTGATGGCGCCATCCGCGCAGGCGACGAGTAAATCGGCGCCGCTGCGGATCACGAACCCTGGGGCGACCCGAATGCCAGTCACCTCAACGGCGGTTCTCAGCACCTTGATGCGTTCGCCGTTGGCTTCAAACCAGGCCCCCGGAAATGGCGATAGGGCGCGGATGTGGTTGTGCACATCGGCGGCAGGCTTGGCGAAATCGATGTGCGCCTCCGCCTTGTCGATCTTGGCAGCGTAGGTGATGCCCTCAACGGGCTGCGGGGTGCCCTTTAGGCTGCCGCGCTCCAGTGCGGCCAGGGCCCGCACCATCAGGCTAGCACCGCGCCGGGATAGTTCGTCATGCAACTGTCCGGCGGTCATATCCGGCCCAATCGGCACCTGTTCCGACAGGCATATCGGGCCCGTATCAAGCCCCTCGTCCATCTGCATCACCATGCAGGCGGTGCTGGTATCACCTGCCATAATGGCCCGCTGAATGGGGGCGGCCCCGCGCCAGCGCGGTAAGCTGGAGGCGTGCATGTTCAAGCAGCCATGTTTCGGCGCGTCGAGCACGATTTTCGGCAGAATCAGCCCGTACGCGACAACCACCGCAACATCGGCATTGTGGCTGGTGAATACGGCCTGCGCCTCAGCATTCCGTAGCGATTTCGGCGTGTGGACGGCGATGCCCGCAGCCTCGGCGTAGACCTGCACCGGCGACTTCCGCTCCTGGTTTCCGCGACCAGCGGGACGTGGCGGCTGGCTGTAGGCGGCCACGACGTCATGCCCGGCCCCGATGATTTCGGCCAGCATCGGCACGGAGAACTCCGGCGTCCCCATGAACACAACCTTTAGGCCCATGGGCAGCTCCTCAGAGGATAAACGTGCTTAGCCTAGCTTCTTGGGTTCGGGTTTACCCGGCAGCACGGGGGCGTTGATTTTGGCCAGCTTTTTCAACTTACGGATGACCATGTCGCGGCGCAGCTTCGACATGAAATCGACGATCAGCTTGCCCTCAAGGTGATCATACTCGTGCTGGATCGCGGTTGCGAGCAATCCCTCGGCCTCGAGCTCGTGCTGCTTGCCGTCGCCGTCAAAGTATCGCACCCGCACCAGCGCTGGGCGCTCGATCTCCAGCCGGGTGTCCGGCACTGACAGGCAGCCCTCCTCGTGGGACTTCATGGTGTCGCTGAGGTACAGGATTTCCGGATTGATCATCGCAATCGGGTTCGGCGTTTCGTCGTCATCGGCGACGTCCACGGTCAGCAGTCGCCGGGTCAGGCCGATTTGCACGGCTGCAAGGCCGACCCCGGGGGCGTCGTACATGGTCTCGAACATGTCGGCGATCAGACGACGCAGGTCGTCATCGAACCGCTCAACAGGGGTCGAAATTTGGCGCAGGAGCGGGTCCGGCAGGTTGATAATCGGGAGTAGGGCCATGTCGGTGGCATAAGCGAGCGTTTCGCGGCGGTCAATTGCTTGTCACAAAGCGCGCCCGCCTCAATTCGCCGCGACCTCAGGGGCTAGCAGAGGCTGTCGCCCGTTTGCTGCGCAGCGCATGCCGACCAATGATCGACAGGATCTTGTAGCCCGCCTTCACTGAGCCCTTGATGGTGCCCGACACCTTCGACACCCCGATGCGGCAACGATAGCGCACCGGCACCTCGTGGGAGCGCAGGTTGTGCTCCGCCGCTTTGATCTGCATTTCGACCGTCCAGCCGTAGTTGCGGTCGGCCATGGCTAGCTGCTGCAGCGAGGTGGAACGGATCGCCCGGAATGGCCCCAAGTCGGTATAGTTGGCCCCCCAGATGCGGCGGATCAGCGTCGTCGCCAGCCAGTTGCCGAACAGCTGCTGCGGGGTCAGCGATCCGGCCTCCCGTGCGCCGGTCGCCCGTGAGCCAATGACAAAATCGTGGGCGCCAGAGAGGATCGGATCAACGAGATCGGCCATGTCTTCGGGGTGATCGCTATAGTCGCCATCCAGGAACACAACAACATCGACAGTGCCTAGGGTTGCGATGCCCGCCAAACAGGCGGCACCATAACCCGGCTCGTTTTCACGCACGACGATCGCCCCGGCTTTGCGCGCAACATCGCCCGTGCCGTCCTTCGAGCCGTTATCGGCGACCACGATTTTGTCCACCCACGCGGGAATATCGCCGACGACTCGGCCAATCGCATCGGCCTCATTGAGCGCCGGAATGACAACACCGATGGTTTGATTGTGACGCATGAAGGGCCGGATCGTAAAGGACTGGAACCCACGACGTACCAAGCGAATGCGCCGAGACCAAGGGGGAAAACCTGGGATGAGCTACGCATTTCCAATCCTTGGATCACGATCGATCACATGGGCGTGAGATTGGACCTTTGTGATTGAGGCGGCAGTCAGGCGCGGTTGTCCTCGACGATTCGCATGACGACGGCATCGAAGATGGTGAGGTCACGAAGCGTGGTTGCCAGCATCATACCCCCCTGTAGGGTCGCCAGAACCTGGATAGCGCCATTCCGGCGGGCCGCAGCTGGTAGGGCTGTGGGCAGGCTCCGGCCGATCCAGGTAATGTTCGCCTCGAAGAACTTGGCGACAGCATCGGTGACAGGTTGCGGCAGGCCGCAGCTTTCAGCGCCGAGCATACCGCACAGACAGGCCCGTTCCGAACGTTCCAGTGATGCCCGATAGATGCGGCAAAAGCTGCGCAGCCGGGCGTCTGACGTGGCGTTTTCAGTCGACTGCTGTTCGAGGGCTTCGAAAAACTGCATGGAATAGCGCTCGACCAGCGCCACAGCTAAATGTTCCTTCTGCGGAAAATAATAGTGGACGCTGGCGCTTTTGATGCCGACGTCGTCGGCCAGCTCGCGGAAGCTGACGCCGTGATAACCGCGCGAGCGGATCGCGGTTTCGGCGGCATCAAGCAGGCGTTCGGCCATCTCGTTCATCGGTCATCACCAAATCGTCATGTTATCTATCACTAGATAGGCTTGACCTGAGATGCAAGCTATAGGATCAACACCTATCTATCAGTTGATAGATAAAATCAGCCCAGAATTTTGTCACCTAGGAGTAAATCGGCGATGAAAATCTATGACTTTCAAGGCTTTCCGAACCCGGCGCGGGTTCGCATTGCGTTGGCCGAAAAGGGCCTGTCTGATCAGGTTGAGTTCATCACCATCGATGTGCCGGGTGGTGCGCACCAGACGCCTGCGTTTATGGCCAAGAATCCGTCAGCAACCGTGCCTGTGCTGGAGTTGGCCGACGGCACCGCAATTTCTGAGTGCACGGCGATCACCGAGTACCTCGATCACCTAACTGGAGAGCCGGTGTTGACCGGCCGGTCTCCGAAGGAACGGGCCATCATCCACATGATGCAGCGTCGCGCCGAGGCCGGATTACTCGATGCGGTTGGCGCGTATTTCCATCACGCCACGCCGGGGCTCGGACCGCAGATTGAGACCTACCAATGTGCCGAATGGGGCAACCATCAAAAGGGCCGCGCGGTTCAGGGTATGCAATATTTCAACACGGTGCTGGCAAAACAGCCGTATCTGGCCGGTGCTGCGTTCTCAATGGCCGATATCACAGCGTTTGCTGGCTTGGCATTTGCAGGTTTCGCCAAGATCGATGTTCCAGCCGATTGCACGCACCTGAACGCCTGGCGGGAAACTCTTGCCAAGCGCCCAAGCATTGCCGGTTGAAGAGGAGATTCGACATTGGAACTCAATGCAGACTTCAGCGTCCGTGCAGTTGTTCACGCCAGCCGGATGGCGTGGACGCCATCGCCCATGGCGGGGGTGGACCGGCGGATGCTGGACCGCATCGGTGGTGAAGTGGCCCGCGCGACCTCGATTGTTCGGTATGCGCCGGAGAGTCGATTTTCTCCGCACGTTCATACCGGTGGCGAGGAGTTTCTTGTGCTCGATGGAGTCTTCCAGGATGAGCATGGAGACGTTCCGGCGGGTAGCTATATCCGCAATCCGCCGGGTTCGTCGCATACACCAGGGTCGAAACTGGGTTGCACGATTTTCGTCAAGCTTTGGCAATTCGATTTGGCGGACCGCACCCAGGTCCGGCTCGACACTGGCAAGCTCGCGTATGCTGCCGTGTCAGGCCGTTCGGAGCGCTCGGTTATGCCATTGTTCGAAGATTCCGATGAGGCGGTGGCGATGGAGCGCTGGGCAGGTTCCGAGCTGCATCTTGATGCTCCTGGTGGCCTTGAGTTGCTGGTGCTCGATGGCGGATTTCAGGAAGGCGGCGAGATGTTCTCGCCACTGTCCTGGCTACGGTTGCCGAAAGGCAGTGCCACCATTGTTCATGTCGGCGCAGCGGGTGCCCGCGTCTGGATCAAGCGAGGCCATCTGGCGAAGCCGCCGCAGCGGCCAAGTGTTTAGTTATCCAGCAACAAGGGCGTCGGCGACCAGCGGCGCGATTGCTGCCCCCCAGACAACCAGTACCCTCCGGCTAACGGAACAGGCCCTCACCCTTGGCAGTCATGTTGAGGCCAATTGGTTTGCGCATCGGTTCAAGATTATGCACCCGCTGCTTCTAAACTGATTCAGACAGCGTCGATTTTGTTGCCGGAAAGATGCCGCTGTTGGAGGTGAACTGCAGACCAATCATCACCTCCAACGTCGGCTTCTGTGACCTGCGCTTGGCACTCGCAGTGGCGCTGTTTCGTTGCACGGTAACGTGATCGGGAATTGAAATGCCGCGCCGCTAAAGCCTGTTACGGACGAGTGCCATCAACGTTCCAAGGAGTGCACATGCCGTCTGTACGATCCCTCGCCGTTCGCCTATCACTTGCCGTCGCCACGTTAGTCGGCGGTTCCTTCGCGGCGTCCCAGGCCGCCGTAGCACAGGAGAAGCTACGTTTCGCAGTTGGTCCATTTCAGCCGACAGCGAGCGACACGAAGAAGGCGTATGAGCCGTTTTTCAAGCACCTAGCCGA
>JAYSVA010000588.1:0-2308 GCA_043718785.1 Hyphomicrobiaceae bacterium | reverse complement strand
GAAAAATCCCGATCATCGTTGGCGGCACGGGGCTGTATTTCCTGGCGCTGCTGGATGGGCTGTCACCGGTTCCGGAAATCCCAGCCGACATCCGCCGTCTCTGGCGCGATGCCGCCGCGCAGCTCGGCGTGGGCGAGTTGCATCAGCAGTTGACCGCCCGCGATCCCGAAACCGCCGTCCGCCTCGCGCCCGCAGACTCCCAGCGCATAACACGGGCGCTAGAGGTGCTGGACGCCACCGGCCGCTCGCTCAGCGACTGGCAGCGCCAGCCCGGCGTGCCCGTGCTCGCTGCTGCGTCGACCGAGCGGTTCGTCGTAGCGCCGCCGCGCGATGTGCTGCACGCTCGCGCCAACCAGCGGTTTGACCAGATGATGGCGGGCGGCGCGCTTGACGAAGTCGCGCAACTGGCAGCCCTCAACCTGTCCACTGAACTGCCGATCATGCGGGCACTTGGGGTCCGCCCACTGCTCGAACTGCTGGCCGGGCGGCTGGACCACGCAACAGCGGTTGAGCAAGCGAAAGCCGAAACTCGCCAGTACCAGAAGCGCCAAACGACCTGGCTTCGACGACATATGAATGCGTGGACTTATGAAAATTTGTAATTTATGGAAGTTTTTACATGTAATTTTGATTTATTAGTTTCCACACGCCGGTTGCCGCATCAGACTCCGCCCCATATGCTGCGCCGCAACAGCAAGTGCAATACCGATGATGGAGCTTCCCGATGGCACGCGAAATGAGCGGCGCGGCAATGGTCATTCAGGCCCTACAGGACCAGGGCGTCGAGTTCATTTTCGGCTATCCCGGCGGCGCGGTACTGCCGATCTATGACGAGCTGTTCCAGCAGGAGCAGGTCAAGCACGTACTCGTTCGCCAGGAAGGCGGCGCGGTCCATGCCGCCGAAGGCTATGCCCGCTCGACCGGCAAAGTCGGTTGCGTGCTCGTCACCTCCGGCCCTGGCGCGACCAACGCCGTCACCGGCCTGACCGACGCGCTATGCGACAGCATCCCCATCGTCTGCTTTACCGGCCAGGTGCCAACGCACCTGATCGGCTCGGACGCGTTCCAGGAATGCGATACGGTCGGCATCACCCGCTCGTGCACCAAGCACAACTGGCTGGTGAAGAGCGTTGACGATCTGGCGCGCATCATCCACGAAGCCTTCCACGTCGCCCGCACCGGCCGCCCTGGCCCGGTCGTCGTCGATATCCCGAAGGATGTGCAGTTCGCGCTCGGCAACTACATCGGCCCGGCCAACATCCAGAACAAGACCTACAGGCCAAAGCTGAAACCGGAACCGGCGGGCATCGATGCTGCCGTCGCGCTGATGGCATCCGCCAAGAAGCCCGTGTTCTACACCGGCGGCGGTGTGATCAACTCCGGCCCGAAAGCCTCGCAGCTGCTGCGCGAACTGGTGCGCCTGACCGGCTTCCCGATCACATCCACATTGATGGGTCTCGGTGCGTATCCGGCGGCGGACAAGCAGTGGCTCGGCATGCTCGGCATGCACGGCACCTATGAAGCCAATATGGCGATGCACGACTGCGACGTGATGATCAACATCGGCGCGCGCTTTGATGACCGCATCACCGGCGTGCTGAAGAAGTTTTCTCCAAACTCAAAGAAGATCCACGTCGATATCGATCCGTCGTCGATCAACAAGAACGTCCGCGTCGACGTACCGATCATCGGCGACTGCGCCTACGTGCTCGAAGCCATGCTCGACGCCTGGAAGAAGAAGAAGGCGCCGACTCTCGACAAGCCCGCCCTGAAGGCCTGGGGTAAAGAAGTTGACGGCTGGCGCGCGCGCAAATCACTGAAGTACAAGCACAATAAAGATGTGATCATGCCGCAATACGCGGTGGAGCGGCTGTACGAGCTGACCAAGGACCGCGACTGCTACATCGCCACCGACGTCGGCCAGCACCAGATGTGGGCGGCGCAGTTTTATCGCTTCGAGGAGCCGAACCGCTGGATGACCTCTGGCGGTTTGGGGACGATGGGATATGGCTTGCCGGCATCCGTGGGCGTGCAAATCGCGCATCCGGAGGCCTTGGTGATCAACGTGGCGGGCGAGGCAAGCTGGCTGATGAACATGCAGGAAATGGGCACCGCCATGCAGTTCCGCGCCCCGGTGAAACAGTTCATCCTGAACAACGAACGCCTCGGCATGGTCCGCCAGTGGCAGGAATTGCTGCACGGCGAGCGTTATTCGCATTCCTGGTCCGAAAGCCTGCCGGATTTCGTCAAACTCGCCGAGGCTTTTGGCTGCAAAGGCATCCGCATCGACGACCCCGCCGATCTGGAC
>JAYSVA010000587.1:0-2308 GCA_043718785.1 Hyphomicrobiaceae bacterium | reverse complement strand
GCCAGCAGCTGCATAACGTGATTGCTGGCCGCAGCGGTATCACTCCCGAAATGGCGCTACGCCTTGAGCAGGGCATCGGCGGCACTGCCAGCGCCTGGGTCCGCCTGCAAGCCGCCTACGATCTGGCACAGGTTCGTCTGACCCGCAGCGATATTAAAGTGCGAAAACTGATTGCCAAAGTTGCTTGAGCTGCCCTTTACCCGTAGGGCGGAATAGCCCAATTGCGTATTCCGCCGCGACCGGGCGAGATCGAACGGATTGCCGCTCGCAAGTGGTGAGACGGCGGAAGGCGCAAGCGGGCTTTTCCGCCCTACGCGTTTTCCGGTACATTCCGCACCAATTTCGTCTGCCCACGCCGGACATAGAACATGCGGCCGTAGATGTCGCCGTGCAGGGTTTGATTGTAGTCGCGGTAATCGAGGATTGGGTCCCACGGGCATTCCTCGTCGACGACTTTGTCGAAGCCGGCCGCCGCCAGCGTCGCCTGCATCATTAGGCGTTGACGGCGGTTCTGGAACTCCAGCAGCACCAAGGACGTACCCGACAGATCGAGCGACGCCAGCACCTCGGCTTCGCCGCCCTCAATGTCGATCTTGACGATGTCGGCGGACTTTAAGTCGACGGGGTCAACCACATCGACCTCGAATTGCGGCACCACCACAGACGTCACAAACGTGTCGGTGGCATAGGACGCCAGCCCCGCTTCGCCGTCACCATCGTAGCGGCTGAAGAACGGCGCTCGCTTCGGCGCACCCGGAAACAGCGCCGCGTTATGTCCGGTGATATTGGCTATACCCGCCGTATTGCGCTTGAAGTACGCGAAAGTGCCAGGGTTCGGCTCGTAGGCGTGAATGCGGCTGCCCGGCCAGCGCAAGTTCGCCCAAATCGAGAAGGAGCCAACGTTGCCGCCGATATCGAGAATATCGAGATTGCGGCCGTTATAATGGCTCTCGTATTCACCGGACAGCACGTACTGCACCGGCGCGATCATCTGATCCGGGCACTCGATTTCAACCGGGATCTGAGCAACACTACGCATGACCCACCCACTCCACAATCAGCCAAGTTCAACCACTACAATCTCAGGCGGACGGCCAAACCGCATCGGAATGCCCGAACAGCCGAGCCCGCCGGATACCACGAGGTGGCGGTCATTCTGCACCACGTGACCATAAACGTAGCGCCGCCCATAGCGCGAGGGGACGATCGGCGCAAACCCGAAAAACTGCACCTGGCCACCGTGCGTATGGCCAGACAGCTGCAGCGCCACGCGGGGGCTGAGGTCCGCGAAAACATCCGGCTCATGCGCCATCAGAATAACCGGCGCGTCATCGGTCACTTTGGCTAGCATCCCCGGCACATCATCCACCCCGTCGAAGCGGTAGCCAGTGCGGCGGTTGCGGCGGCGGTAAAACGCCCACTGATCGCCCAGACCCGCAATCCAGAACGGTTGACCATTCTTGACCAGACGCACGGCATCGTTCTGGTACACCTTCAGCCCGGCGGCTTCGAGCGTCCGTTGCACCTGCGGCGGCCCCGCGAACGCCATTTGTGTGGCTCGGTCATCCCACCAGTCGTGATTGCCGAGCACCGTATGCACCCCGTGCGGCGCCTGCAATTTGGCCAGCTCCGCCGCCCAGGTTCGTGGCGGCACAGTCTGGTGCCACATCTTCGGGCCCTGCACAAAGTCACCCAGCATGACGATAACATCCGGCGCTAGACTGTTGGTTGCCGCAACAATCTCGCGCACCCGCTCCAGCGACATCCAGGGGTCGCAGATATGCAGGTCGGTCACCACGGCAACCCGCAGCTTCAGGCCCTGCGGCCAGTTCTTCGGCGTGAATGCATACGGCGTCACCGTCAGCCGCCGTGGCTCGATGCCCAAGGCATAGCCGCCCAGGCCCGTGCCGCCGAGCACGAACGCCGCCAGCCCTTTGAGCCACCCCCGCCGCGATATCAAAGCCGTATCCCCTTGTGATCAATCATTGTTCTTCTGTCCGGGGCGGCCGCCTTGGCCGTACTTGGACAGCACCGCACGAGCTTTATCAACGACAGCATCGGCCATAGCAGCGTGGCCTTCGGCGTTCGGGTGGAATGCGCCTGAATACGTCGCCGCCAGCAACAATTGAAACCACGATAATGTGTTGGCATTCACAACCTTCGTCATCATCGACGCCGACGCGTGGAAATTGCCGGTCAAAAACGCATCGTTCGGCGTGCGGAACCAGCGCTGACGCCGGGCATACGGCTGATAATCGGCCGGGTTGTAGGGCACCCACTCGCCATCGATCTTGCGCGGCATCCGCAG
>JAYSVA010000586.1:0-5011 GCA_043718785.1 Hyphomicrobiaceae bacterium | reverse complement strand
CAATCGCGATCACATCATCAGGATTGTTATTGATCGAATAGATGCCAATGCAGCAGAACACTAGAATTGCCGGGAACATCAATCGGTACGGCACCTTGAGCAACCGCACCCACAGCCCGATCAACGGCAGATTGATGACCAGCAGCATCAGATTGCCGATCCACATCGATACAATCAGACCCCAAAACAGGCTCGGATTCTTGGTCATCACTTGCGGACCAGGAATCACACCGTGGATGGTCATCGCACCCACCATCAGCGCCATCACCGCGTTCGGCGGAATGCCGAGTGTCAGCAACGGAATGAACGACGTTTGCGCGCCGGCGTTATTGGCCGCTTCAGGGCCCGCAACACCCTCAATGGCGCCCTTGCCGAAGCGCGACTGATCCTTCGCCAACTTCTTTTCCAGCGTATAGGACGCGAACGGCGCTAGCACCGCCCCGTTGCCCGGCAGAATGCCAAGAATGGATCCAAGACCCGTGCCGCGAATGATCGGCCCGATCGATGCTTTCATCTCAGCACGGTTCGGCAACAGACTGCCAATTTTACTCTGGACCAAACTGCGGGCTTCCGGATTGTCCAGGTTGCGCAGGATTTCAGCAACGCCGAAAATGCCCATAGCAATGACTGCGAAATCAAGCCCGTCCGCAAGGCTAGAGACGCCTAATGTCAACCGCTCTTGACCCGTATCCAAATCGGTGCCGATGGTCGATAGCAGCACCCCCAGAACGATCATGATAATCGCCTTGAGCACAGAACCGCGCGCCAACAAAACTGCCAGCGCCAAGCCGAACAACATCAGCGCAAAATAGTCCGCCGGACCAAACAAGAGCGCCAACCTCGTCATCGGCTCGCCCAGCGCCGCGATTACCAACGTCGCCACCGTGCCAGCCGCAAACGAGCCAATGGCCGCAATGCCAAGCGCTGCGCCAGCGCGCCCGTTCTTGGCCATCGCATGGCCATCCAGCGCTGTGACTACGGAGGTCGCTTCGCCCGGCACGTTGATCAGGATCGCCGTCGTCGAGCCACCATACTGCGCACCGTAATAGATGCCGGACAGCATGATCAGCGCGCCAGTGGGATCGAACTTGTAGGTCAACGGCATTAGCATGGCGATGGTCGCAATCGGCCCGACGCCGGGTAACACGCCGATCAGCGTGCCGACGAAGCAGCCGATGAAGCACAGCAGCAGGTTGCTGGGAGTCAGCGCTGTGGTGAGGCCAAGCGACAGATTGGCGATGAGTTCGTACATGGTGCCTCAGTAGCCAAGAAGCCAAGGTGCAAGCGGGATTGGCAGGTTCAAGGCATACTTGAAGAGGCCGATGCAAAGCGCCGTCATAATCACGCTGAACAGGATCGTCTCGCCCCAGCGGGTCTCATCGCTAGCGCAGGCACCAACCAGGATGCACAGCGGCGCGGCCACGGACAACCCCAGCGGCCGGACGGTGTAAGCGAAGATCACAATGGCCGCGAGCACGAACACCGAGCCGCGAATGGACCACGCGCTCAAGCGGTCACCGCGCTCAAACAGGGAGGAGAGCACCAGCATCGCACCCAACGCGCCCAGCAGCACGCCGACAGAGCGCGGCATCATGCCGGGGCCCATACTTCCGAGGGTACCAGCAGGCAGCTCGCGGCTGAACCATAAGGCAAATGCCGACAACCCGATGATAAACAGGCCGCCGAAAAAGTCCTGCTGGCCTTTGATGAGGCCGCTGGGCTCGGAACGCTTTTCACTGCTACTCATCAACATGCTTTCCGCGAGGACCTGTCATCCGCGCAGTGCATAGCATGTCGCAGTGATCATGATCACTGCAATTTGTCACATTGGCTGGAAGTATGGCCCACCTGCCACAGACACAATGTTTTTGATGCTTAGGCCGCTTTCACCAACCGTCCACCCAATTCCAGCACCGCCATCATGTGGCTGACGCGGTCCTCCATCGCCTCGGCCATGATCGAGAAGTAGTTCGGACCCGTCGGCACAATCTCACCGATCACTTCGCCATACTCAAACTTCAGGTCCGCTTCGTGCTTGCGTGCAATCGTCTGCATCTTACCGTTCTCGGCGAGGCAGCTCATGTACAACCGCTGCACACCGCGATTTCGTGCCGACCGGATCACCCGGCCCATCAGTTCCGAGCCGATGCCCTGATCCTGATGTGTCGCCTCAACTGAGAACGCGGCTTCGGCTTCCTGGCCCCAGACATCGCTGAGTTTACGCAGTTCGGCCGCAGCATGCACTTCCCCTTGAGCAAAGAAGCCGTAGACGATGCTGCCATGATCGCCCATACGGGTGGCATAGTCTTCAATGAAACTGTCCGACACAGCATGGGCAAACCGCATGCGACGGCTCGCCTTGTCCAGACGTAACAGGTGGTCGCGGAATTTCTCGGTTTCCGTTGGCCCCATCTTGCGAATGTTCCCACCCCAGAAGCGGTGCTCGCTCATATGCTATCTCCGTTCCAGGTCGCACGGCCCGTCAATGGCCTTGCTGCAGTGCATTATCATTGCGTTACAACAACATGGTGACGGCGTGTGCGCCGCACAATGACCCGCTCGCCGTATCGGTAGGATAACACTAATCTGCGGATTATTCCGAGACTTAACGCCTCATGCTGCAGCGCAATAAATGAGCACCTGTTATATCCTAACCCACCACATTCAGCCATCTTGACCCTGGCACCCCATCGCGATAGCCGATGGCTATGCCCCACCCCATCCTCACCCGTTATCAAGCCCGCATTGCTGCGTCCGAGGTTTCGGCCGACCCGGCACAACTGCTGGTGATCGAGCAACTGGACCACCTGGCAACGCAGCTGTTAGACTGGAAACCGCGTAAAGGCGGGTTTCTCAGTTGGTTTGGCGGCAGTTCGGAGGCTCCGCGCGGGTTGTACATCCATGGCGGCGTCGGTCGCGGCAAAACCATGCTGATGGACCTGTTCTTCGAGACTGCGGCATTCACGCCGAAGCGAAGACTGCACTTCCACGAATTCATGGCCGAGACCCACGATCTGATCAACGAATCCCGCAATGCGGTCGAAGGCGACCCGATCCCGTATGTCGCGGCGTCGATTGCCCGGAAGGCGCAACTGCTGTGTTTCGACGAGTTGCACGTCACCGATATTGCCGACGCTATGATCCTCGGACGCCTGTTCAAAAAGCTGTTCGAGGCCAACGTCGTGATCATCGCGACCTCTAACGTCATGCCGCAGGATCTCTACAAGAATGGCCTGCAGCGCCAGAGTTTCCTCGAGGCCATCGGGCTGATCGAGCAACAAATGCAGGTCATCGAACTGACCGCCGCGAAGGACTACCGGCTCGACAAATTGGCTGGGCAGCCGCTGTACTTCACACCTGTCAATGCCAGCAGCCACTCCAATTTGCGCGCGGCATTTCAGCGGTTGACCGGCGCTACCACCGGCAAACCGGCCATTCTGGAGATCAAAGGTCGGCAATTGCGCATCAACGAGGCCGCAGCTGGCGTCGCTTGTGTCACCTTCGCGGACCTGTGCGAGCAGCCGCTCGGGGCGCTCGATTACCTGGCAATCGCCAATAACTTCCACACCGTCATCATGGACGGCATACCCGTGTTGCGGCCGGACCAGCGCAACGCCGCCCGCCGCTTCATCAACCTGATCGACACACTCTACGATGGCCGGGTCTGCCTGATTGCCTCTGCCGCCGCTGAGCCGAACGAGCTGTATGCAACCGGTGACGGCGCCTTCCTGTTTGAACGCACCGCCTCGCGCCTGACCGAAATGCGCACCGAGGGCTATCTGACAGCGCGTGATCAGCGCCAGCATCGGGCTGCTGCAACCGCTTGACGGTGGCGGATCAGGTTCTACTATCGTTGTAACACTGCAGTCATGCACACTTCTGGCCCAAAGATCCCATCATGTACGAAAGCGTCACTCGCGGCATCCGCGTGCGTGTCACCCCGGAATTCCGGAATGACCAGTCCACACCGGAAGACAACTACTATTTCTGGACCTACTCAGTTGAGATCATCAACGAGGGCAAGGAAACCGTTCATTTGCGGTCCCGCATCTGGCGCATTACCGACACGCGCGGCCATACCGAGGAAGTGCGCGGCCCCGGCGTCGTCGGCGAAACACCGCACATCGCGCCTGGCAAACAGTTTAGCTACACATCGGGCTGCCCGTTACGCACCTCATCCGGCCTAATGGTCGGCAGCTACCAGATGGCCGACCCGCAGGGCAAAATGTTCGACGTCGCGATCCCGGCGTTCTCGCTCGACAGCCCGTTCGTCTCAACGCGACCCAACTGAACCAAGCTTTTCCGACAACCGCGAAGGTGCCGACGATGCCCGCCTCAACGACAGCTGCTCAAACCAACGCAGCCAAGGAAATCCTCGGCCGCCTGATTGCCTTCGACACGACCAGCCACAAGACCAACATCCCGATGGCGGAATTCATCCGCGATTACCTGACCGGACATGGCGTCCAGAGCCATATGATTCCGGCACCCAACGGCATCCACACCAGCCTGTTTGCAACCATCGGCCCCGCAGGCGACGGCGGCATCGCCTTGTCCGGACATATGGACGTGGTGCCGACAACCGGTCAAACTTGGGATACCGACCCATTCACGATGGTCGAGAAGGGCACCAAGCTCTACGGTCGTGGCACCTGCGATATGAAGGGCTACCTCGCCTGCATGCTGGCCGCCGTGCCGGAATTCAAGCGCCGCAAGCTGCACACGCCGATCCATCTCGCCTTTTCCTACGACGAAGAAGTCGGCTGCACCGGCGTTCGTCCGATGATCGCCGAGTTCAGCAAAACCCTGCCAAAACCGCGTATGGCGGTGATCGGCGAACCGACCTCAATGCTGGTCGTCGACGCCCATAAAGGCCCCGTCCGCTGGCGCGTCGAACTCACTGGTCGCCCCGCACATTCGAGTATGGCCCCGCTCGGCGTCAACACCATCACCTATGCTGGCCGCATCCTCGGCGAACTCGACCGGATCGAGCAAGACCTCAAAGCCCGCA
>JAYSVA010000585.1:0-11918 GCA_043718785.1 Hyphomicrobiaceae bacterium | reverse complement strand
GTTTTCTCCTCCTCCCCCTTGAGGGGGGAGGACAGCGCGGCTCGATTTTTGTACTTCACAAAAATCGAACTTGCCGTGCGAGGTGGGGGTGACTTTTGCCCGCGAGTTTGTTGCCCGAAGATCACCCCCACCTCACGACGGCATTGCTGCGCAAAGCCATCGTTGTCCTCCCCCCTCAAGGGGGAGGAGGCGAAAACCGATGAAACTGAAAGCCTTGGTAAAGGGTCGCCGGTATAAGATGCTCCCGATAGCCCTAGCTAATCAATCCGCTTGCCCGTATCTTTGCTGAACAGGTGCACCTGCTCGCGCGGGGCCCAGACTTTGAGTTTTTCGCCGGGTGGGTAGAGGCATTTGCCAGCGACGCGGACAATCAGCTCCTCGCCATTACCGCCGATATTGGCATAGACGTAGCTTTCCGCACCCACCGCTTCGACCGCGCTTACGGTTACGTCAAAATGCAGCGCGCCATCTGGAGCTTCCCCCATCTCCAGATGCTCCGGCCGCACGCCGAGGAACGCACCACTTGCTGGCACGGCGATCCCTGCGCCGCCCGAAATGCCAATCCGCGTCAAGTCTGACGCCACCGTGATCAGGTTCATCGGCGGCGCCCCAAGGAAGGTCGCGACGAACGTCGTCGCGGGCATTTCGTACAGATCGAGTGGCGCGCCGATCTGCTGCACTTCGCCCTTGTTCATGACAACGAGGACATCGGCGAGGGTCATCGCCTCAAGCTGATCGTGGGTGACGTACAGCGACGTCACGCCCAACCGACGCTGCAGCTTCTTGATCTCGACCCGCATTTGGATGCGCAGTTTCGCATCGAGGTTGGAGAGCGGCTCGTCGAACAGGAACACCTTTGGCTGGCGCACAATCGCGCGCCCCATCGCCACGCGCTGACGTTGGCCGCCGGACAGCGCCTTTGGGCGACGCTCCAGCAGCGTTTCGATATCGAGAATGCGTGCGGCTTCGGCCACGCGCGTCGCAATATCCGGCTTCGACATGCCCCGGTTTTTCAGGCCATAGGCCATGTTCTCATAGACCGACATATGCGGGTACAGCGCATAGTTCTGAAACACCATGGCGATGTCGCGGTCGGCCGGTTCGATGGCGTTGACGATGCGGCCATCAATGGCGCAGGTGCCGCTGGTTATCGTTTCCAGTCCGGCGACCATGCGCAACAACGTTGACTTGCCGCAGCCGGACGGCCCGACCAGCACGCAAAACTGCCCGTCTGGCACCGCGAACGAGATGCCCCGCACCGCTTCCACGCCACCGGGATAAACCTTGCGGACATCAGCTAGAACCACGTCCGCCATTTACTTCTCCGTCTCGACAAGGCCGCGCACGAACAGCCGCTGCATCAGCACCACCACCAGCACAGGCGGCAACATTGCGAGCACCGCCGTCGTCATGGCGATGTGCCATTCCGTGAGCGCGTCCTGGGTCACGATCATCTTTTTGATGCCGATGACGATGGTCTGCATGCTCGATTTTGTTGTGATCAGCAGCGGCCATAGATATTGGTTCCAGCCGTAGATGAACTGGATGACGAACAGCGCCGCCACCGTCGTCATCGACAGCGGCAGCACGGTATCGCGGAAGAACTGCAGCGGCCCGGCACCATCGATCTTGGAGGCCTCCAGCAGCTCATCCGGGATAGTCATGAAGAACTGGCGGAACAGCAACGTGCCGGTGGCCGACGCGATCAGCGGCACGGTCAGGCCCGTATAAGTGTCGAGCATGCCGAGATCAGCGACGACTTTGTAAGTTGGGAAGATGCGCACCTCGATCGGTAGCATCAGGGTCATAAAGATGATCCAGAACGCCGTCATGCGAAACGGGAAGCGGAAGTAGACGATAGAGAATGCCGAGAAGATCGAGATGAAAATCTTGCCCAGGGCGATGACGATGGCCATCACGAACGAATTGAGCAGCATGCCAGCGACCGGCTCACGCGAGCTACGCTGACTGCCGATAAATAGCGTGTCGGAGTAATTCTTGATCATCTGACCGCCGGGCATCAGCGTGAACGTCCCGTTTTGAATGCTGGCCGGATCGTAGGTCGAGGCGATGATGGCCAGATAGACCGGGAACGCCACGATGATCACGCCGAAGATCAGCACGATGTGCGCGAACAAATGCGAGAGGCGATTGTCTTCAACCATACATCACCTCAATAATTCACGCGGCGTTCGACATAGCGGAACTGGATCGCGGTCAGCACCACAACGATCAGCATCAGCATCACCGATTGCGCCGCTGAACCGCCTAGATCGGCGCCGCTCTTGCCGTCGAGGTAGACCTTGTACACCAGCGTCTGGGTTGCACCTGCAGGTCCGCCGGACGTGATGGCGTCGATGATGCCGAAGGTATCGAAGAACACGTAGACGATGTTGACCACCAGCAGGAAGAATGCGGTTGGTGACAGCAGCGGCAGAATGATCGTCCAGAACCGCCGGACGGGCCGCGCACCATCAATGGTGGCGGCCTCGATCAGGCTTTTCGGGATCGATTGCAGGCCGGCCAGGAAGAACAGGAAGTTGTAGGAAATCTGCTTCCAGGTGGCCGCCATGATGACCAAGGCCATCGCGTCGTTACCGTTGAGCAGCGGGTTCCACTGCACGCCGAACTTGGCCAGGAACTTGGCAACAATGCCGAGCGAGGGTGAGAACATGAAGAACCACAGCAACCCGGCGATGGCAGGCGCTACCGCATACGGCCAGATCAGCAGGGTCCGGTAAACCCCGGCACCACGCAGCGGCTTGTCCGCCTGCACGGCAAGGAATAGCGAGATCGTCAGCGAAAGGAATGCGACGGCGCTGGAGAAGATCGCCGTCGTCGCCATCGCCTTGTAATACTCGGGCTTCGAGAACATCTCGCGATAGTTCTGCAGTCCGACAAATTCCCGCGTCGTACCAAACGCATCTTCCATCAGGAACGACTGATAGACCGCTTGCCCGGCCGGCCAATAGAAGAAGACGATCGTGATCAGCAGCTGCGGTGCCAGCAGGGCGAGCGGCAGGGCGAGATGCGAGAAGGCTGAGCGTTTTTCCATGCGGGGAAACCAGCGCGAGCCAAGCCCGCGCCGGTCATGTCCTTACTTGCTGGCTGAGCGTTCAAACTGGCGCAACATCGCGTTGCCACGCTCAACAGCGGCATCGAGGGCGGCTTTCGGCGTCTTGGTGCCAGCCAATGCGGCCTCGATCTCTTCCGACCAGACATCGCGGATCTGCACGAGATTGCCGAAGCGCAGGCCGCGTGAGTTCTCGGTCGGCTCTTTGTTGGTCAGTTCCAGCAATGGTGTCTCAAGCATCGGGTTGGTCTTGTAAAAACCTGATGCCTTTACCGAGTCATAGGCTGCCTTGGTAATCGGCAGATAGCCGGACTCGGTGTGCAGTTTCACCTGACGGCCGGTGTCGGAGAGGAATGTGAAGAACTTCGCGACGCCCTTGTACTCAGCAGCGGTTTTGCCGCCCATCGTCCACAGCGAGGCGCCACCAATGATCGAGTTCTGTGGGGCGCCAGCGACATCCGGATAATACGGCATCGGCGCGTTGCCATAGGCGAACTTGGCATTGGCTTTGACGTTGCCGTAGAACCCCGACGACGACAGCATGATCGGGCATTCACCTGAGGTGAAGCGGCCTTCGTTGGTGTTGGTGCGGCCCGAATAGTCGAACGTCTTAGTCTTCTGCAGTTCAACCAGATTAGTCAAATGGCGGACGTGGAAGTCCGAATTGATCTTCAATTCGGTGTCGAAGCCATCCATGCCGTTGGCTTTCGTGCCAATCGGCTGGTTATGCCAGGCTGATAGCTGCTCGATGTTGAGCCAGGTGATCCACGCACTGGTGAACCCACACTTGTCCCAACCGGCCGCCTTCAGTTTCTTGCCCGCCTCAAACACTTCCGGCCAGGTTTTCGGCGGCTTTTCGGCATCCAGGCCCGCCTTGGTGAAGGCGTCTTTGTTGTACCACATCACCGCGCTCGACGAGTTGAACGGGAACGACAGCATCTCGCCCTTGACGGTCGAGTAATAGCCGGTGATCGCGGGCAGATACGACTTCGGATCGAAGCTCTCGCCCGCTTCCTTCATCATCTCTTGTACGGGTTTAATCGCGCCCTTCGCCGACATCATCGTGGCGGTGCCGACTTCGAACACCTGCATGATGTGTGGGGCGTTACCAGCGCGGAACGCCGCAATCCCAGCGTTCAACGTATCAGGATAGCTGCCCTTGTAGGCCGGTAGCACCTTGTACTCTTTCTGCGAGGCGTTGAACTCTTCGGCCAACCGGTTGACAACGTCATTGTTGGCACCCGTCATGGCGTGCCACCACTGAAGCTCGGTTTGTGCCAGAGCGGGGGTCGCAAAAACTGAAGCGGTTACGGCAAGCGCCGCAAGCCGCGACAAACGATGATGTGACATGGATTCCTCTCCCAAAGCGGGCGTGCGATTTAGATTGGATTTGGCCCTTGCAGCCATGATGGCAGATCGCGCGTACTAACAAAAGCCTCACATGAAATACGACAGGCACTTCACGCTGCCGCCCTATGGCAACATCATTACAGCTTCATGACCTGAGATCGCGCTGATCGAGGCTGCAGAACAGCCGGTAGCTGCCAATGGCAATATCGGGCTTACCGGCTAGCAGGGCAGCCAGAGCAGCAGCGGCAGCCGCAGCGCTTGCTTCGTCGGCAAACTCAGCGAACAGGCTGGCCCCGATCTTCTGGTCTTTGCCACGGAGCAACTCTTCAGCCGATGCCGGTTGGCCGGATTCGGACGCCACCCACAGCTCGGAGCGGATGCGTCCAGCCAATGCCAGCACCTGCGGCCAAGCATTCGTAAGTGCCTGCGCCGACAGCTCCGACGCCCGCACCGTCACGGCAAACGAGCCGCGCATTGCGCCGTCGCTAGCCTCGCGCACGCAGATGGTGCGGTTCATGTTGGCAAACACGTTGGCCATGATGTGCTGGGTCATCGGCGTCGGATTGGCACCGCGCTCGGTGTAGGCCGGTGACCGGAGCACGCCGGGACCGGTGGTTTCATAGTAGGTGAAATACTTCGGGCTGCTCCCATCGGTCGCGACATAGCGGCGGCCGAATTGAAAGCCCGGTATGCCAACCCGCTCGTTCAGATGCTCACCGCGATACCAAGCCTCATAGTCGGCCTCACCGCCGGGGCGGCAATCGTTCCAAATGGCAAGAATTCCGGCGTTCAGGCTGCCCATAGCGCTCGTGCCTCCCCCATGTTCTGCCTCCAAAGTGTACGACCGCTCGTACAGCGCTTAGCCCGCTTTTACCGCGCCGCGCTCGATCCGGAACGTGCGGTCAAGCAAATCAGAGACGTGGCTCTCGTTCGATTCGGACATCAGCACCGAAACCTTCTCGGTTTTCAGGTTCGACAGTACTTCGCCGAGACGCCGGGCCAGCGCCGGGGCCAGCCCTTCGAACGGCTCGTCCAGCACTAGCAGACGGCGACCGGCCATCAGTGCCCGCGCCAGCGCCACCATCTTCTGCTGGCCACCGGACAGTTCCATCGCGCGACGGCGGCGGAAATTCGCAACCTCCGGCATCCAGGTGTAAATCTGCTCCAGCCGGACCTTAGCATCGGTGGCACCCGTCGCCAGCGATGGCAGCAAGATGTTTTCCTCGACCACGAACTCCGGCACCAGCCGCCGATCCTCTGGCATGTACCCGACGCCGAGTGCGGCTCGCCTGTGCGGCGGTTCGGCCAGCAGATCACGGCCATCGAACTGCATCACTCCCGTCGATGGCAGGGCCCCCATCACGGCGCGCAGCAGCGTGGTTTTGCCCGCGCCGTTACGGCCGATCAGGCCACAGAACTCACCTTCGCCGAGCGTCAGCGTGGCATTGCGAATGATCTCAATCGGCCCGATGGAGACGTGCAAATCAACGATGTCGAGCATCGCTGGCACTGAGCGTTTCGCCGTCAGTGTGGATAGGTTGGCGATCTCATGCATGGGCGCCTCCTTGCCGAAGCGTGCCGTCTTTGGACCGGATCAACGTGCCGGTAATGAATTCCCGCACCCGTTCATCGCCGAGCGCCTGATCTGGTGGTCCGTCGGCAATCACCGTGCCATCATAGAACGCCAGCACCCGGTCAGCGAAGCGGTGCACAATGTCCATGTCGTGCTCGACGAACAGGATCGTGGTGCCACGCTTTTTAAGCGCCGCCATGATCACATCCATCAGACCGAATTTCTCTTCAAGGCTGATGCCGCTGGTCGGCTCATCGAGCAGCAAAAGCCGCGGGTTGCCCGCTGTCGCCATCGCGATGTCGAGCAGCTTGCGCATGCCTTGCGGCAGGGTCGATGCCTTGGCATGGCGGAACCGCGTCAGCTGGAAATGGACCAGCGCCGCCTCGGCATCCTCCGTCGTGCCACCCGAGGTGAATGGCTTCACGGCTGCCCCCAGGACGGAACTACCCGCCCGCGCAATAGCTACAGCAGCGCATAAATTTTCATACACCGTGTACGTCGGGAACACCTGCGCCACCTGGAACGAGCGAGAGATCCCGAGCCGCATGATTTGCCGTGACGGCAGACCGGTGATGTCCTTCCCCTCGAAGCGGATCGTGCCGCCAGAGGGTGACAAGTGGCCAGTGATCATGTTGACGAATGTGGTCTTACCCGCCCCGTTCGAACCGATAATCCCGACGGTTTGGCCCACCGGAACATCAACGTTGATGTCGCGAGCAGCGACGACCTGCCCGAACGTCTTCTCCAGGCCTTTGACTGATAGCAGCGCGCTCATGCGGCACCTCCAGATGTGCCAGTTGCGGGTTCGGCCACCGGCTCTGGTGGTGCCTTCCGGCGCATCAACAGCGAACTCAGCCCTTCCGGCACGAACAGGATCGTCAGCAGCAGCACCGAGCCGAGGATCAACTGCCAAGCACCGGGCAGCACCGCCACCGCGACCGAGCGCACCATCTCGAACACCAACGCACCGATGAAGGCAGTGGGCACCGACGCCGCACCAGCCAAAATGGTGACGAACACGAACCCGCCCGACGTCGTCCAGTAGGCCATGTTCGGATCAACGTGGCCGATGGACATCGCCGTCAACGCACCGCCAACACCTGCCAACGCCGCAGCGATCGTCAGCTTCAGATGCACCAAGCGTGTGACTGAGATGCCGAGATATTCGACGCGGATTTCGTTATCGCGGATGGCACCGGCCAACTGGCCAGCCACCGAACTCAGGTAGGCGGAAACACCGACCCAGGCGACGAAGACCAGGCCAAGCGACAACCAGAACAGCGCCAGCGTGTAGGATTTAGGTTTGGCACCGAAGAACGTTGCATGCGCGACGTTGATGCCATCTGTGGAGCCCAGCGCCTCAGACTTCACTAAAATGCCGTACAGGATCATCGAGAGCGCCATACTCAACATGGCAAAGAAAATTTCGCGGTAGCGGGCCAGCAAAATGCCGACAAAGCAGGCCACGAGCGTCGCCATCAACCCGCCGATCACGACGAGCACAAACCCGTCGTTGATGCCGAACCAGCGACCGGCCAGCGCCACCGAATAGGCACCCGTGGCGAAGAATAGCGCTTGGCCGAACGGCACGAGGCCTGCTCGCCAGAGGATGATCAAGCCTGCAACCACGAGGCCGGTGGCCAACGCCACGGTGACCAGTGACATCAACCACAACGGCATCAACTGCGGCAGGAACACTGGGAATGCGCCAATGACCGCTAGGAGGGCGGCACCCATAAGGCTTTGGATCAGAGTCATGTCAGATCTTTCCGATCAGATTTGGGCGATCAGATTTTACGGGGCTTGGCGCGGCTGAACAGGCCATCCGGACGGATGACGAGCACCGTTGCCATCACGGCATAAATTGCGAACAGCTCGAGATGCGGGGCGAGATGCACCGCCGCTGCCCGGAACAGGCCAACGATCAAAGCCCCGACCAGCGCGCCCTCAATCGAGCCCATACCGCCGATGGCGACCACGGCGAAGGCCAGCACGATGACCTCGACGCCCAATCCCGGCGACACCGAGATTTTCGGCGCCGTCAGCGCTCCGCCAAGGGCGCCCAGCACCGCGCCAACAATGAACGTCAGCGTGTAAACGCGTGACACGTCGACACCGAAAGCCGCCGCCGTTTCGCGGTCGTAGATAACAGCGGTGAGCAGCCGTCCGAACGTGGTTTTCTTGATGGTGTAGGAGGCGGCCACGGCCAACAACGCCGCGAAGATGACCAGGCCGATATCGTACACCGACAACGGCAATCCGCCGACTGTGATACTACCCGCTTCACTGTACGGCTGGTACGCGGATTTGCCGTTCGCGCCCCAAATGAGGATCAGGACGTCCTCAAGGATCAGGAACAGCGAATAGGTGATCAAAGCTGCAACGACTTCATCGCGGCCGTAGGCGCGGCGCAGGAATACGCGCTCAAGCACATAGCCCATGACTAAGCCTGTCAGCACCGCAGCCCCGGCAATGGCCGCGTAACCACCGGCGACGGGCCACCCCCTGTCGAAATAGAGGCCGATAGCGGTGGCGGCGACGTAGGCACCAAAGGCGTAGAACGCGCCATGCGCCACATTGAGAATTTTCATCACGCCAAAGATGAGCGACAGGCCAATCGCCACCACAAACAGCCAGGCGGCGTAGACCAGGCCATCCGTCACAATAGCTAGAAGTGTGATCACGTTGGGTTCCGTTCAGCGGACAGCAACTCAGTGTCAGTGCGCACATCGCGCACTGACCTTCATTGGACTGGGGTCCTCGGGTCTAGCCCGAGGACGACTTTGTGGAGGTCTGACGTTTAGCGTCAGTTGCACTTGGCGCCGGGCATGCCAGCTTCGAGCCAAGCCGTTGACGTCATGTTGGCTGGCGGGTTCACGCACTCAGCCGGATAGCGCACGATATCAACGATTTCGGCTTTACCTTCGGCTTTGTTGAACTTGTACGTGCCGTAGGCGGTGTCACCGATACCCTGATGGCCATTGCCGATCGCCATTTTGATAGTGCCGCCCGGACCTTCGAATTCCAGGCCTTCGAACGCCGCGATGATCTCGTCATTGACGGGCCGCTTGCCAGCCTTGGCAGCAGCTTTATCCCAGGCCGATTTCAACCCAAGCAGCGATTGCGCCATGTGATACGACGGATACAGTGGCACGGTACCGAAGCGGTCTTCGTAAACCTGACGGAACCACTTGTTGAGCGGGCTATCTGGTGCCATCACGCCATTGGTTCCGCGTGCGCCCATGATTGTGCCGTCCGGCAATTTCGGTCCCATGCGGAACATCGCTGGCTCACCGGCGGAGTATAGCATCGTCGACCGGGCGGGCAAGCCGCGCGCGGCGTTCTGGACGATGAAGCTCTCAAGGTCGCCGTTCCAGAAGCTGGAATGGACGACTTGCGAGCTCGCAGTCAACAATGCCGAGACTTCCGCACCGTACTCACCAGCGAACAGTTTCGGGAACAGTTCCTTGTCGACCTTGGCTTTTGGTGCAATCGACTTCAGGGCGGCCACGAAATCGCGCCAGCTATCCTGGCCCCAGGCGTAGTTCTGGTTGATGCCAGAATAGGTTGCCAGTTCCGGGAAGCGCTTCAACGCGTACCGGGCAGCGCCGACGCTATCCATGGTGGCGTGCGGCGTCGGACGGAACACATACTTGAGGGGTTTTTCTTCGAAGATGCGCGGTGTGCCGCAGTCGAAGAAGACGGTGAGCGCCTTCAGTTCTTCAGCGACTGGCGCAACTGCTAGGCAGTTGCCCGACGAGATGTAGCCGACGACGGCATCCATGCCGTCACGCTGGATCAGGTTGCGATATTCCGTCACCTGGGCCGCTGATGAGCCGTTTTCATCGAGGAACTTCGGCTCGATTTTGGCACCGCCCAAACCGACGCTGGCGTACTGACCAGGCACCTTGCCGGCGTTGATCATCTCGATCATGATTTCGGCGGCGTTGCGACCAGGGATGCCGAACGGACCAGCCGCTGGGCCGGTTAGAAACGCGACGATGCCCAACTTAACGGGGGCAACAGCGGGCGCTGCTGGGGCTGCCGGAGCTGCCGCTGGCGGCGCAGCAGGTGCGGCGGGTGGCGTTGCCGGTGTGGTTTGCGCCGTCGCAGCACTGCCTAGCGCAGCACACAGCAGGCCGGTGAGCGCACTCATTCGAAAGCGCGATGGACGCTTTGTCGGTAATCCCATGTGAATTCCTCCCGTCGTTTTTTTTCGGCCACTGATGGCGCGTGCGGGGAAGTCTAGGCGAAGAAAACCGTTCCTGCCAAGCAAAGCTTTGCTGACTAATGAAATTTCGTTGGACAGCCACTTTTGGAGTTGCTGCGCAGAACCAAAGGATTAACGTAAGCGCTCTTCGTTGACTTCACAGCCGCATGGCAGCAATGACGAAAAGCACTATCAAAATACCGCCGACACAGCAGGAAGTCCGTCAAGCCCGCTTGGCAGCTGAACTGCGCGCCAACCTGAAGAAGCGCAAAGCGCTGGCTCGCGAAAAGTCCGCAGGCCCAGAAGACGACCAAGTGGAGTGATCAGTCAGTTCGCCTGAAGCCCCGCGAGCTTGGCACGGTGCGTCCGTCGTTGTGCAGCAGCATTCTGACGGGCGGAGGCCACTAGGTCCGTCAAAGCCTCAGGCAGAAACGCTAAACCCAGCAGGAACGTCGGCGCAACCATCAGCGACCAGTAGAAGTTCTCCGGGCGGCCAAGCACCATCAGGATCAGGCCATAACCGCCAAACAGCAGCAGCCCAAACAATCCGGTCGCCGACCGCCACGACGCCCAGCCCAATAGGATCAACGGCACCAGCGCTGCGCCAAGCCACGGCGGTAGCAGCAAAAGTTGCGTCATTCGCCGCATCGCAAACACAAAGAACGGCCAACCGCCGAAGCTGTTCCAACCGGACGACGCCAAGTCAGACGCATTTATCACCGCCGCCACTTGATCAGCGTGCAGAACCATTGTGGCCGCAAAAATCGCCACCACCGCAGTCCAGCCAGCAGTTTCCAACCACTGCCGCCGCCATAGCGCGAATGCCCCCATCAGCAGCACGAACGGCAGCGCCGTCTCACGCACCAGCACGGCGAGCAGCCCAAGCGCGACGCTCGGTAGCCAACGTGTCAGGCCACCCTCAGAACGGTGCACCGCCCACGACAGCGCCATCAGCAGGCCGGCCCAGACTTCGTGCACCACCAGCACTTCTGGGTGCGCATTAAAGATCAGGCCAAACGTGATCATGATCAGCGCAATAATCCGGCGCGGCGGACTGCCAAACGCGCCATCGAGCCTCATCCACCATGCAACCGACACAGCCACCAACAGCATCCACAGCCCGACCTTCATCACCGGCATGCTCAGCGTCGCGCTGACCATCGCCAGCGTCGGCAGCCGCACGACGATAAACGGGCGAAGCGGGAATGAGCCGTTGCGATGTAACTCAGCGATCGCCGGGTAGTACCCCTCGCCAGCAGCAACACGAGCAATCACGTTGCGATACAGCGTCAGATCGGGATTGGCATCGACGTTGGCAGTGGTCGCCGACGCATCGGACGCCGCCGCCACTGCTTCGGCCCGCGCTATCGGCGGCGACATCGGCCATAGCGCGCTGACAATCATCAGTGCCGCTGTCAGCGCCAGGATCAGCACGGCCCAGGTGCGGCCAATGCCGACAAAACGGGACGTCACAGCACAGCCGTTCGCAGGGATTCTCGATGTCATGATGCCACCCGACATGCCAACTGTGCCGCAACCCGCTTGGCGCGAGCCACGGTCCACAACTAGCAAACACCAATTAACGATTGGTGCGCGGGACACCCCTCAGCTAGTGATTATCCCGCGGCACGCCTTTGGTCTTGGCGATGCGCTGGTACTTGATAGCCGGTTTCAGCACCATGCCGTGCGATAGCTCGCCGACGATGCCGCGC
>JAYSVA010000584.1:0-2327 GCA_043718785.1 Hyphomicrobiaceae bacterium | reverse complement strand
AACCAGCGCCGGGCCGTCGCGGAACTTCGTCGAAGTGGACCGCCGCCACAATGGATTCCGCCCACCCAGGGAAACTTCATTCGCCACGTGCCACAAGCCGGGCGGAACCAGCCATGCCCATGTGGTTCGGGCAAGAAATACAAGAAGTGTCATGGATAATGCTTGATCAGACTCCAGCTGCAGCGCCGTCGAAGTTGCCATGATGCAAGTTCGTCGGTTCGTGGTAGCGATGCCTGATGCGAACAGCGACATTTAGCGGGTCTTCCGATGACCGACCCATTGCCAGAAGCGGCAGAACAGCTTGACGACGATATCGGGCAGGTCCGTGCGGCACTTGCGGCGCTCGAACTGGAGCGTCTGCGGCTGATTTCGCGGCTCGATCAGTTACAGCGGGCCGCAGTTCCGGTCGCGATGGTGGCTCCGGCATCGGTGCCAGTGCAGGCCAAGCCCGGCATTTCCAACAGCTCACCGGCGTCAGAGAAAATCGCATTGTTCCGACGACTGTTCTCGGGGCGCACCGATGTCGTGCCAGTGCGTTGGGAGAATCAGAAATCTGGCAAATCCGGCTATTCACCGGCTTGCATGAACGAATGGGTCCGAGGCGTCTGCGGCAAGCCGCAGGTGAAGTGCGGTGACTGCACCAACCAAGCGTTTATCGGCGCTTCGGACGCTGTCGTCGAATGTCACCTTCGAGGCGAGGACCGCATCCGCAAGAACCGGCGCGAAACCGGCTTTGTCGCCGGCGTGTACCCGCTGCTGTTCGACGACACGTGCTATTTCCTGGCGGTCGATTTCGACAAGAAGGACTGGGTCGGCGACGCCAACGCGTTTCTTGAAACCTGCCGCGACCTCGATGTGCCGGCGGCGCTGGAGCGATCAAGGTCCGGGAACGGCGGACATGTCTGGATCTTCTTTTCGGAATCCATCGCCGCCTCGGAAGCCCGGCGGCTGGGCACGCTGCTTCTGACACGCACCATGAATCGTCGCCCCGAGATCGGCTTCGCGTCATATGACCGGCTGTTTCCAAGCCAGGATACGATGCCGCGTGGCGGTTTTGGCAACCTGATTGCGCTGCCATTGCAGCGTCTGGCACGCGAGAAGGGCAACAGCGTTTTCGTTGACGATGGACTCATGCCCTACGAGGACCAGTGGGCGTTTCTCGGCAGCCTCCGCCGTCTTTCGTCCGCCGCCGTTTCAACTCTAATCGGGCGAGTCGAGGCTGATATGCCAGGTGGCGCCACCGGCGTCAGGCTGCCAGTCGATGACGAAAATGCCGATGAGCCGTGGAAGATGACGCCATCGCGGCGGCGGCAAAGCCCGAAGATTACTGAGCCAATGCCTGAACAAGTCGGCGTCGTGCTGGCCGATCAGGTCTACGTCGACCGTGCTCATCTGCCGTCCTCGGTCGTGGCCCAGCTCGTGCGTGTCGCCGCTTTTCAAAACCCGGAATTTTATCGTGCTCAGGCGATGCGGATGCCGACCTACGGCAAGCCCCGCATCATTTCCTGCGCTGAACTTCATCCGCAACATATCGGCCTGCCGCGCGGGTGTCTCGATGAGGTCTTGGACGTACTCAAAACCCTCGGGATCAAACCAGTCTTGAGGGACGAGCGTCATCGCGGCCAACCATTGGCGCTTTCATTTCTCGGAACGTTGCACGATGTCCAGGCAGCAGCCGTCGCTGCCATCGAGCCGCATGGCTACGGTGTACTGGCTGCAACAACGGCGTTTGGCAAGACCGTGGTCGGCGCGAAAATGATTGCGGCCCGAGGCTGCAACACGCTGGTGCTGGTGCATCGTCAGCAACTCGTCGATCAATGGCGCGAACGCCTCAAGACGTTCCTATCAGTTGAGGATAGCGACATCGGCACGATTGGCGGCGGCAAGCGCAAACCCTCCGGTCGCATCGACATCGCGCTGATACAGAGCCTGGTCCGTAATGGCGTAGTGAGCGATCTGGTCGGCGACTACGGCCACTTGATCGTCGACGAATGCCACCATCTATCTGCCGTCAGCTTCGAACTCGTCGCACGCCGCACGAAGGCCCGATACGTCCTCGGATTGTCGGCGACGGTCGCGCGCAAGGATGGCCACCACCCCATCATCTTCATGCAATGCGGGCCGGTCAGATACAGGGTCGATGCCAAGGCGCAGGCGGCCACCCGTGCGTTCACGCACAAGGTCAAATTGCGCGAGACGGGCTTCCAGGCGCCGCCGGGACACGAAGTTAGCGGGCCACAGCAAATGACCACCCTGTACGCGGCACTTGCTGCCGACACCAAGCGCAACGACATGATCTTCGACGACGTTTTGACCAGCCTGCAAGC
>JAYSVA010000583.1:0-11940 GCA_043718785.1 Hyphomicrobiaceae bacterium | reverse complement strand
GGCAAATGGACTAACGCGCGGTTAGCCCGCCGCGCCGCTGGTGTAGATCGGCTTGGCGCGGTTGGCTGTCGCGATTTTCTTTTCGCGATGGGGCACTTCCAGCGCGGCGAAGGCGGCGTTGACGCGGCGCGACATCGAGGCGAGGTAGTCGCGCACTTCGGTCGGCAACTCGGCGGTGCTGTAACGGTCCGGCTGATAGACCTTGGCGGGGGCATGATAGGCGGCCTTGATCTCGTCCCAGGTCGCTGAACCTGTCACGCCCAGAATGGCGTGCGGGTCGAAGGTGTCAGCCGCGTTGTGCCGCGACTGTAAGCTGATGCGCGCCACGCCGATTGGCTTGACCGCCTTCAGTGACGTCTTCAGCAGAAACTGCCGCTCGCCGCCATACGGCTCGAATTCGACAAACAGCAGGGCGTTATTGAGCACCTCCGGCAATCCCTTCTGGACCGGCAACAGCATTTTGCCTTTGAGGGTCAGGCCATCGTCAAGCGTCACTTCAACGGCGATAGCTGACTGGTTCGCTTCAGCGTCGGTCTTGGAGCGGTCGAACATGAAATAACCTTTCTGGCTCGCCTGGGACTCATCTCGATCTGAACGCCCGGCGTTGCATTCCGGGACAAATCCCGGTGCGTCGTAACGAACTCGCAAGTTTTGTGCTGGCTGTTCACCGTGTCGGAAATTTTGCTGTGGCCGGGGCTGCGGCGCGGTTTCGGGCGTGTTAGCGTCCTCGAAAACGGGCAACCTTGAGGGAACGCGCAATGCTGGGTCGACTGATATTGATGCTGCTGCAGATTGCTTTGGGCTGGTTTGGCGCACCGCTGCTGGCGAAGCAGATCCCGATACCGGCGAATTTGCAAATCTTCCTCTACGCCGTGCTGTTTGCGATCATCGTGTTCATCGTCGGCCTCGTAGCGGCGCATATCATCAAAGATGTCAGCACGCCGTCGTCCGCGACGCTGACTTGGGCGCTGGTCGCCGCTTTGGTTGGTGCGACGCTGGCAAAGTTCGGGCCGATGGTCGTGACGCAAGTACCGTGGAAGCAGATCCCGGCCAACTACTGGGCGCTTGGCGGCGCTATTCTTGGATACGCCCTGAAGAAGTAACTGGCAAAAACAAATGGCGCTGAGCGGGGGGAGCTCAGCGCCATCGGCTAGTAGTAGTAGCGGTTAGGGGTTAAAAATGGCTAGAGGGTTGCGAAGACGATTGCTGCTAGGAACGCGAACGATAGTGCGGCAGCTGCTGCGTTTAAGCCTACTCTCACATCCATAGTGCCTCCTTTGCCGTCCTTGCCGAGCTTACGCCAGACTCGGGATAGGCGGTTTGGCGGCGCAACCGGGGTAACGAGCGGGGGGAAGTTGCGCCCTGGAGCAAAGGTAGTATCACAGGGGTGCCACTTTCAAGCCCCAAGCCTTACTAATTGTTCACATAATCTTAACACATTCCCGCTTGCAAGCGCTTACAATTGCTGATCGCGTGATGTTACCGCTTACAAACTGATGCACGACGCACCTGCACAACGGGTCTGTCTATAGTTCCCACGACTTGACGCACGCGACTATGATTTTGTTGCGCTGCACTATGCCGGTTCAATTACTACGACTTCGCCGCTAGCCGAACACTCCGCAAGGCCGGGACGGCGCTTGGACTGTAGCCCAGCCTCCGATAAGACTAGCTCCAACCGCAACACCCGACACGGACAGACCACGATGGATCGTTTCAAGGCACTCCTGATCTCCAAGGGCGAAACGGGTCAGCAGGTCGGCTGGACCGAGCTTGGCGCGGCCGACTTGATGGACGGCGACGTGCTGCTTCGCGTCACGCACACTACCATCAACTACAAGGACGGCCTGGCGATCACTGGCAAAGGCCCGGTCGTGCGGCGCTGGCCGATGGTGCCTGGCATCGACGGCGCGGGCTGGGTCGAAGCCTCCACCCACCCGGACTTCAAGGCGGGCGATGACGTCATTCTCAACGGCTTCGGCGTCGGCGAAACCCACCTCGGCTGCTACGCCCAATATGCCCGCCTGAAGGGCGACTGGCTGGTCAAGCGGCCCCGCGAATTCTCGCGCGCCCAGACCATGGCCATCGGTACCGCTGGCTACACCGCCATGCTTGCCGTCATGGCGTTGGAACACGGCGGCGTCACGCCCGACAAGGGACCCGTTCTGGTGACGGGCGCAGCTGGCGGCGTCGGTTCCGTGGCCGTCGCGATCCTGGCCAAGCTTGGCTATCACGTCATCGCCTCGACCGGCCGCAAGGAGGAGCACGCGTTCCTCACCGGCCTCGGCGCCAAGGAAATCATCGACCGCGCTGAACTCTCCGGACCCGCCAAGATGATCGGCAAGGAGCGTTGGGCCGGTGCCATCGACGTGGCCGGCAGCCACACGCTGGCGAACGCTCTGGCCATGTGCAAATACGGCGGCACCGTCGCAGCCTGCGGCCTTGCCCAAGGCATGGACCTCGTCTCGTCGGTCGCGCCGTTCATCCTGCGCGGCGTCACACTGGCGGGCATCGATAGCGTCATGGCACCACGCGCCAAGCGGATCGACGCCTGGAACCGCCTCGCCCGCGATCTCGACCCCACCAAGCTCGATGCGCTCACCGTCACCCGCCCGCTCGAAGATGCCGTGGCGCTGGCTCCGGAAATCCTGGCCGGAAAAGTGCGCGGACGCGTGGTGTTTGAGGTGCCGTAGTTCAGCCTTCGGCGACCAGGGACTAGTCCCTGGACCCATTTCTGAGGGGGCAACATGACCAGTTATCTCGTGGCCGTTGATCAGGGCACCACTTCGACGCGGACCATCGTGTTCCGTGCCGACTTGTCGGTGGTTGCATCAGCACAGGAGGAGTTCCCGCAGTATTATCCGCAGTCTGGCTGGGTTGAGCATGAGCCGGAAGACCTGTGGCACACCACCGTTGCTACGCTCAAAGCTGCCGTCGCCAAAGCTGGCATTAGCGCGAAAGACATCGCCGGGATCGGCATCACCAATCAACGCGAGACCACCTTGGTCTGGGACAAGGCGACCGGCCAGCCCGTGCATCGCGCCATCGTCTGGCAGGACCGCCGCACCGCCGACATCTGCGCCAGCCTCAAGGCCCAAGGCGCCGAACCGACCGTCACCGCCAAAACTGGCCTGCTGCTCGATCCGTATTTTTCTGCCAGCAAAATCGCCTGGATCCTCGACAGCAATGCCGCCCTTCGCGCCAAGGCCGAAGCTGGGCAGCTGCTGTTCGGCACCGTCGATACGTACCTCGCGTGGCGTCTCACTGGCGGCAAAAGCCACGTCACCGACGCCACCAACGCCTCGCGCACAGCGCTTCTCAACATCCACACCGGCGACTGGGACGACGAGCTGCTGCGCCTGTTCCGCGTACCTCGCGCCATGCTGCCCGACGTCACCGACAGCGCCGCCGAATTCGGCATGACCACGCCAGACATCCTCGGCGTGTCCGTGCCCATTCGCGGCATCGCTGGCGATCAGCAGGCGGCAACCGTCGGCCAAGGCTGCTTTGCGCCCGGCATGATGAAAGCCACCTACGGCACTGGCTGCTTCGCCCTGCTCAACACCGGCACCACGGCCGTCGCCTCGAACAACCGGTTGCTGACCACCATCGCCTATCAACTCGCAGGCCAGCGCACCTACGCCCTCGAAGGCGCGATCTTCGTTGCCGGAGCGAGCGTCCAATGGCTGCGCGACTGCCTCGGCCTGATCAAACACGCCCGCGAAACCGAAGCCCTCGCCGCTAGCGCCGACCCAACCCAACACGTTTACTTGGTGCCCGCCTTCGTTGGCCTTGCAGCTCCGTGGTGGCGGCCCGACGTGCGCGCCGCCCTGTTTGGCATGACCCGCAACACCGGCCCAAAAGAACTTAGCCTAGCCGCCCTCGAAAGCGTCGCCTACCAGACCGCTGACCTGCTCGACGCGATGCACAAGGATATGGGCGGAACGATTGACCAAACCGTGCTGCGCGTCGATGGCGGCATGGTCGCCTCCGACTGGACGATGCAACGCCTCGCCGACATCCTCAACGCCCCGGTGGATCGCCCCAAAGTTCTGGAAACCACCGCCCTTGGTGCCGCCTATCTCGCAGGCCTGCAAGCAGGCATTTGCCCCGCCCCCGCCGAATTCGGCAAAGCCTGGGCGCTTGATCGCCGGTTCAATCCAACCATGGACGCCGCCACCCGCGATGAAAAACGCAACGGCTGGGCGGATAGCGTCAGACGTGTGCTATAGGTCGATGCCGTTCTTGTAGGTTGGGTCAAGCTTTTGCGCGACCCAACAATTTTGATGACCACCCGTGGAATGTTGGGTCGCGCGAAATGCTTGACCCAACCTACGCCCGAACGACGGCGGTCGACCTACAACAAGATTCGAGCAGACGTGCCGCTTCCCCCACAATTTACCGCCTGGTTTGCCTCGCGCGGCTGGCAACTCAGGCCGCATCAGCGGGCGCTGCTGGAGGCCGGACGGCAGCGCCAGTCGACGCTGCTGATCGCGCCGACCGGGGCCGGCAAAACACTCGCCGGGTTCCTCCCGAGCCTCGTTGATCTGACGTCGCGCAAGAAGTCGGACAACAAGGGCGCCGGTCTGCACACGCTGTATATCTCGCCACTGAAGGCGCTGGCCGTCGACGTTGCCCGCAACCTGACCATCCCCGTTGCCGAGATGAAGCTGCGCGTCTCCATCGAGACCCGCACCAGCGATACACCCAGCGCCAAACGACAACGCCAGCGCGTCAAACCGCCCGACATTCTGCTGACCACGCCCGAACAGATCGCCCTGCTGCTCAGCCACGAAGAAGCGCCCTTCCTGTTCGCCGACCTAAAAACCGTCATTCTCGACGAGCTGCACGCCCTCGTCGCCTCGAAACGGGGAGACCTGATGGCCCTCGGCCTCGCCCGCCTCCGCACCCTCGCCCCCGACATGATCACCATCGGCCTATCAGCCACGGTGAAGCGACCTTCGCAGCTGCGCGCCTATCTGGTGGCGCAGAATGTGGTGCCTAACGATGTCACCACGGCCCTTAAACCTCTCGGCTCTTTCGCCTCCTCCCCCCTTGAGGGGGAGGACAACGCTGGCTCGATTTTCGCACTTCGCGAAAATCGATCTGGCCAGCGTGAGGTGGGGGGTGACTTTCCCTCAACGAGTCGCGGAGCCATACCCCCCACCCCGGCCCTCCCCCTCAAGGGGGGAGGGAGAGAGAAAACTGGGAGTGATGAGCTTGTGGGCGCAAGCAGTTCAATCGTCAGTCAACTGCAAACCCTCACCCGCCTCGGCGCGCTCGTCATCACAACCGGTGGGGCGAAGCCGGACATTAGCATCCTCGAGTCGGACCAACCACTTCCGTGGGCTGGGCACACGTCGCGTTATGCGGTGCCGATGATCCTGGAGCAGGTGGCGAAGCACCGGCTGACACTGCTGTTCGTCAACACCCGCAGCCAAGCCGAAATTCTGTTCCAAGAACTGTGGAAGATCAACGACGACACCTTGCCAATTGCTCTGCACCACGGATCATTGGCCGCCCCACAACGCCGCAAGGTCGAGGCCGCAATGGCTGCCGGATCTTTACGCGCCGTCGTCGCCACCTCGACACTGGATCTCGGCATTGACTGGGGCGACGTCGATCTCGTCATCAACGTCGGCGCACCGAAAGGTGCCAGCCGCCTAATCCAGCGCATCGGCCGCGCCAACCATCGGCTGGACGAGCCGTCCAAAGCCATACTGGTGCCCGCCAACCGCTTCGAAGTTTTGGAATGCCGCGCCGCCCTCGAAGCCGCTGAAGTCGGTGAGCAAGACGCCGAACTCACCCGCTCCGGTGCCATCGATGCGCTCGCCCAGCACGTGCTCGGCGTCGCCTGCAGCGGACCGTTTGCACCGAGCGCGCTGTTCGCCGAAGTCCGCGCCGCAGCCCCTTACGCCCACCTTGATCGCACAACCTTCGACCGCGTCGTCGATTTCGCCTCGACCGGAGGTTACGCACTGCGCGCCTACGAGCGGTTCGCCAAACTGCGCCCGACCGACGATGGCCGCTTGCGCCTCGCCCATCCGCGCTTGGCACAGCAGCATCGCCTCAACATCGGCACCATCGTTGACAGCGAGATGCTAAAGGTGCGGCTCGTGCGCCGTGGTGCGGCACCAAAACCTGGCGCGCAACGAAGTGGCAAGCCGCTGACCGGCGGTCGCCATCTCGGCGAGATCGACGAATACTTCGTCAGCGAAATGACACCGGGCGACACGTTCATCTTCGCCGGCGAGATCGTCCGACTGGAAGGCGTGCGCGATAGCGAAGCTTACGTCTCGAAAGGCTATTCGGGTGATCCGAAAGTGCCGAGCTATCCCGGCGGCAAGTTTCCGCTGTCGACACACTTAGCCGCCCGCGTGCGTGGTATGCTGGCTGATGCCTCAAGCTGGCATCACCTGCCCGAACCAGTGTCTGACTGGCTGCAACTGCAGGCCGACCACTCGCTCGTTCCGGGCGTCGGCGAAGTGCTGGTCGAAACTTTCCCGCGCCAGGGCAAACACTTCCTCGTCGCCTATCCGTTCGAAGGCCGCTTGGCGCACCAAACACTCGGCATGCTGCTCACCCGCCGCCTTGAGCGCGCCCGCGCCCGACCGCTCGGCTTCGTCGCCAACGACTACGGCTTGTCGATCTGGGCCGCTGGCGATCTATCGGCCATGCTTGACGACGGCCGTTTAAACCTCGACCACCTGTTCGACCAGGACATGCTCGGCGATGATCTGGATGCATGGCTCGCCGAATCAAACCTGATGAAGCGCACCTTCCGCTCCTGCGCCGTCATTGCGGGCCTGATCGAGCGCCGCCATCCCGGCAAGGAAAAGTCCGGTCGCCAAGTGACGTTCTCAACCAACCTGATCTATGACGTGCTGCGCCAGCATGATCCGCACCACATTCTGCTCGAAGCGGCCTGGGCCGATGCGGCAACAGGTCTGTTAGACATCAGCCGGTTGGGCGAGTTTCTCGCCCGCATCCGAGGTAAAATAACGCATCGCAGCCTGGATCGTGCGTCGCCTTTATCGGTGCCGATCCTGCTGGAGATTGGCCGCGAACCGGTCGTTGGTGCCGACCGCGACGCCCTGTTGCGTGAAGCCGCCGAAGCACTTATCGCCGAGGCGACGCAAGGATAACCTCATGTTCGACTTCAAGCCTGAGCGCTTTGATCTGGCAGACTTCAGTTCGCAGCCGCTGTCGATCTGCGGCAAGGCGTTCGTTGCCGACCAGTCCGGCGCGCTGTTCTGGCCCGGCCACAAGACACTGATCGTCGCTGATTTGCACCTGGAGAAGGGCTCGTCATTCGCCGCGCGCGGCCAGATGCTGCCGCCTTATGACACGCGTCAAACGCTGTTCAAACTCGCTGGCGTGATCGACAAATTCGATGCTGACACCATCATCGCGCTCGGCGACAGCCTGCACGACCGCGACGCGGCCGACCGCATGTCGCCCGCCGACCTCGACGTGCTGCGCATCATGCAGGATGACCGCCGCTGGATCTGGGTCACCGGCAACCACGATCCGAAAGTACCCAAGATCTTAGGCGGCGAAGTCGTCGATGACCTGACGCTCGATGGCCTTACCTTGCGTCACGCGCCGACCAACACCCGCATCACGCACGAGATCGCCGGGCATTTGCATCCGGCCGCTCGCCTGTCCGTCCACGGCAACTCGATCCGCCGCCCGTGCTTCGTCGGCAACGGCCTACGCCTCGTGCTACCCGCATTCGGCGCGTTCACCGGCGGCCTCAACATCCTCGATGACGCCTTCCTGCCGCTGTTCGGCAACGACGGCCTATCCGTCTGGATGCTCGGCGAAGAAGGATTGTATCCGGTGGCGAGCAGGCAGTTGAAGGGTGATTGAAACAACTCAGCGCAGCAAACGATCATATTCGGTGTGAGTGCCAATCCAATACCAAGTCACTGTATCTCCATCGCGCAATCCGAGAGCCCGATAATGTCGTCCAACACGAACGGAATAGATGGGATACCTCTGACTCACTCGCTTAAAGTGCAAGGAGTTGTGGTTAGGATTGCTCTGCCACAACCGATACACCTCTCTCGCCCGATCCTGCTCGTCGCTCGGCAACTTGGCGAAACAATCCCAGAAATCGGCGTTGGTCTGTGACTTCATGAGCCACTGCGACCGTTCGAGTCCGATGGATCGCCCTTCGTCACACGACCCGCAATAACATCGGACCGGACTTTTTTCGCCATGCGCTCGAATAGTGCGTCGCTACGCGGATCAGCGAACAACTGATCCCATTTCCTTTCGGAGCGGACCATATCGAGCAGATCACGTGCAATCGCGTCTTGCGCATCAATAGGCATGGCCTTGAGTTCTTCGAGCGCCTGTTCAAGTACGGTTGCCATAAGTGGTCTCCTTCGCATGACAATACTGCTGATATGCTGATATGCGGACATTGAAACAAGGATCAACAAGGCTGTTCGGGGCGTTGCGTCTAACGCTCCACCTTCCCACCCGTATTTGCGGCAGCAGCGATAATCGCCAGGATGTCGGTTTCGGCGGCGGCTTCGGTCATGTAGCGTGGCTGTGTCGTGACATAAGGCCGCTCGGCATCGTGCGGGAAGTAGATCTCGACCGCAAAACGGCCTGTCGCCTTATCCGCGCGTGTTTCGATGCGGAACAGTGCCATGATGTCTCTCCCCAAATCGCAAGCGCGCTTAAAGGCTGATGCATTAGCCAGGCAAAGCAAGTAAGCAGTGCCAACTAAGCCAGTATAGCTTATGAAAGCAGGATGATGGCAACCAAGTTGACACCCGAAAAGCCCGCGCCAACGGGCGAGCCTAACCTGCCGTTCAGCGACAGCGTCGGCTATCAGTTGCGGATGTCGCATCGCGCGCTGCAGCGCTACCTGCAGGCGATGATCCAGCCGCACGGCATCACCATCGGCATGTGGTACTTTCTGCGCGCGCTGTGGGACGAAGACGGCCAAACCCAGCGCGAGCTGTCACGCCGCATCGGCACATCCGAGCCGACCACGCTCAACGCCATCGCCGCGATGGAGCGCATCGGCATCGTCACGCGGGAACGTGACAAGTCGGACGGTCGCAAGCTCAACGTGCTGTTGACCGAAAAGGGCTGGAACCTCAAGGCCGAGTTGCTGCCGCTGGCAATCCACGTCGTGCAGGCTGCAACAGTCGACTTTACGCCTGAGCAGCGCACCGCATTCCTGGACTCGCTCGCCGCCGTTCAGCGCAATCTGGCCGATGCGACGAAGGATCTGGAACCGACCGACATTGAGCCCTGAGCGGCGATCCGGCAGCTTGCATTTCGATATAAATCGTTTAGCATGCTAAGCGATTGATTGGAGAGCCGAGATGTTGAGCCACGACGAGAACCAGACGCTGTGCCGGGTCGAGGGGGATGCCCCGATGGGCCGGTTCATGCGCCGCCACTGGGTCCCAGCGCTGCTGTCTGAGCAGCTGCCGGAGGCCGACGGCACGCCGGTGCGGCTGCGTTTGTTCGGTGAGGATCTCGTCGCCTTCCGCCAAACTGATGGCAAAATCGGCGTCCTCGGCGAGTTTTGCCCGCATCGCAAAGCCTCGCTGTTCTTTGGCCGCAACGAGGAAGGCGGTCTACGGTGTTTATACCACGGCTGGAAGTTCGACACCAGCGGCAACGTGCTCGAAATGCCGTCCGAACCGGCCACCAGCGGCTTCTGCGACAAGGTCCGCCACAAGGCCTATCCAGTTGAAGAAGCAGGCGGTTTCGTCTGGGTCTATATGGGCCCAGCGGATGAGCAACCCGCGTTCGAGCCGCCGCCCTGGGCACCAACGCCGGACGCCAAAATGGCGATTGTGAAGATCGATCTGCCGTGCAATTGGGCGCAGATCATGGAGGGGCAGATTGACAGTGCCCACTCGTCATCGCTGCATTCGTCCGACATGCGCCCAGCGCGCTCGACCACGGCTGCTGCGACCGGCACACATTGGACCAGGCCATCGACTGACAAGAACCCGCGTATCCAGGTGCAGCTGACTAATTACGGCTTCCGCTACGCCGCGCTGCGCCGCCCCATCACCAACGCCGCAACGCATGACTATGTGCGCCTGACCACCTTCGTCGCCCCGTTTATCGCGCTGATCCCGCCGAACAGCTCTTACAATGTCGCCAGCGTCATCGTGCCTAAGGACGACACCAACTCGTACTTCCACTTCATCGCCTGGGTGCCAACGCAGCAAGGTGGGATCGACCAGGAAACGTGGCGCAAGTTCTGTGTGGCGCAGGTCGGCATCGACCTCGACCAGCACTACAAGCCGATGATCCGCAGCAAGGCCAACAACTATAACCAGGACCGCCGCGCCATGAAGCTCGGCGATTTCACCGGCATTCCCGGCATTCCCAACCAGGACATCGCGATGTGGGAATCGATGGGCGCGATTGCCGACCGCTCGTCGGAACGGCTCGGCGCTAGCGACATCGCCATCGTCCAGTTCCGCCGCGTCATGCTCGATGCCGTCGCCAAACTGGCCAGCAGCGGCGAGGCGCTCGGCCAGATGCACCCGCGCATTCCGCAGGCTAAGTTGGCATCGTATCAGGGCATCGTCGCGAAGACCGAGGACTGGCGCGTGCTCGGTGCGTCCGACCAGGAACGCCGCGTGCTCACAGGCCTCGAGGAAGACGAAACCGAGCGAGACATGGCGGCCGCGGCAGGTTAGGCTTCGACCCAAAGCGACCGCGAGCCAATGCGGCGACCAACATTCCAGGGAGAGACCACATGACATCGATAACGCGCCGCCCCATAACTCGTAGGAGTGCGCTAACCGGCCTCGTCGGCACGCTTGCGTCCGTTTTGGCCGCGTCTGCATTGACGTCACCAGCCGCCGCGCAGGCCTATCCGAACAAGCCGATCCGTTGGGTTGTGCCTTACGCGCCGGGCGGATTGCCTGATACCGTCGCCCGTATTGTCGCTCAGCGGCTGCAGGAAAAACTCGGCCAAGGCGTGGTCATCGAAAATAAACCCGGCGCTAACGGCAGCGTCGCGGCCAGCGCGCTCGCGACCGTCGCACCGGATGGTTACACGTTCCTAGTCACTGACGGGTCAATGCTGTCGATCAATCCGTTGATGTACAGCAAGCTGACCTACGATCCGGTGAAAGACTATGTGCCAGTCGCTGCATTGGGCCGCGCGCCACTGTTCCTGGCCGCTCATCCGAGCGTGCCAGTGACCACGTTCAAAGAGTTCATCGATTTCGCCAAGGCCAAGCCGATCAACTACGGCTCGTCCGGCATTGGCAGCACGCACCACCTGACGATGGAAGCGCTGAAGGCCAACCTCGGCTTGCAAATGACGCACATTCCGTACAAGGGCACCGGCCAATCCGTGCCCGCATTGCTCGGCGGTCAGGTTGAAGTGCTGTTCTCGGCCTACCCATCGTTGGCGGCGTTCCACAAAGACGGCAAGGTCAAACTGCTCGCCACCAATGGCTCCAAGCGTTCGTCGCAGGCGGCCGACCTGCCAGCCATTGCCGAGCTGATCCCGGGTTTCGACTTCGCGCCGGTCGTCGGCATCCTCGCGTTGGCCGGAACTCCTGCCGACGTGATTGCGAAAATCTCTGCGGAAGCCAGCGCCGTGCTGAAGATGCCGGAGACCATCCAAGCCTTGACCGCAGTCGGCGTCGAAACCGTTGGCGGATCAGCTGCCGACTACGCCGCCATCATTTCCGGCGAAAACGCCCGCGTCGCCACTGCCGTTAAAGCCGCTGGCATCAAGCCGGAGTGAGTGGTGGGCAGCATGATATCCGGACATGCCTGAGGCATTCCGGGTATACTGCAAAAAAGGGGCGAGGCAGCGGATGCCGCTGGGGCCTTCCCAAGTTGGTATTAGAAACAGCATCGGCTGCCTCTGCATCGAGCAAAGCTGCGGCGCACGTGCCAGAGTTTCTGGGGCTTTCCCCGGCCCACGCT
>JAYSVA010000582.1:0-5029 GCA_043718785.1 Hyphomicrobiaceae bacterium | reverse complement strand
GCCCAGCCGCTGCGAACGCTAACGGCCTGCCGTCGGTCAAGATCGATAGCAAGAATGCCGCGCCCGCCTGTGCCACACCAGGCCGCATGATGGGCTATCTGGCCGCCCGCAACCCGAGCCTCGATCCGCGCTTCAAAACCATCGCCGTCGATTACATGAGGATCGGCGAGGAACTGGCGATCCGCTGGGATTACGCGTTCTTCCAGATGCTGCTGGAAACCTCTGACCTGTCCTTTAAGCGCGAGGGCCGCAACGGCGACCTCAAGAGCAGCCAGAACAACTTCGCGGGCCTGAAATCCACCGGTGCCAAGTCCGAGCAGAGCGAAAGCTTCCCTGACGTCGCCAGCGGCGTCAAAGCCCACATCCAGCACGTGCTGGTTTATGCTGGCGAAAAGGTCGACAACGCCGTCGCTGACCGCACCCGCAAGGTCCAAGAATGGGGCGTGCTAAAAAGCTGGCAGAAGGGCATCAAGGGTCCGATCACATTCGCTGACGTTGCCAAAAAATGGGCATCGAACGGCACTTACGGCCAGGAACTCGAAACCGCTGCCAAAGGCTTCTACGACGACGCCTGCAACAAGCCCGACCCGAAACCGGAACTGATGGCGATGGTGCGCAAGGGCACCGCAGTTGCCGCGGTTGCACCAGTCGCTCCAGCGTCGCCCAAGCAGCCGACCACAATACCTCTGGCAATACCTGCAGCCGATGCACCGTCGGCCCCGGCGTTTGATGATGACAAGCCAGCCAAAGTTTCCGGCGCTGAACTCGCCAAACAAGCGATCGCTGACGCCAAGGCCGAAGGCAACAACAAGCGCAACGGCTTAGGTGCCGCCAACATCGCCAAGGCAGCACCGGTAGCAGAGGCACCGAAAGCTCAGCAGGCTGTGACACTGCTCAATCCAGGTGCCGCTTCAGCTCCAGCAGCTCTCACAGTGACGCCACCGGCGAAAGCACCAGAAGCCACAACCAAAGCCCCCGTCCAGAACGCATCGGCTGGCGGGCTT
Organism: Hyphomicrobiaceae bacterium; assembly: GCA_043718785.1. Taxonomy (GTDB): domain Bacteria; phylum Pseudomonadota; class Alphaproteobacteria; order Rhizobiales; family Hyphomicrobiaceae; genus JAYSVA01. The sequence goes on along the minus strand of JAYSVA010000582.1, from coordinate 4,025 downwards.
GCCCGCAGCGCCGGTCCGGCACCGGCAGCGCCCGGCTCAAAGTGTCGTGTCTGGACTGCCAGCTATGGTGGCCAGAAAGCTGTGATCATCAAGTCGACGTCTGATGGCATGACCAACTTCACCGTGCTCGACGTCAACGACGGCTCAGAGAAGCGCGAGGCCGACACCTATATCTCCGCTTACGCTAAGGGCGGCGTGCAGGTCGCTGAATTCGCCAATCAGACCCAGGCGCTCGACAAAGCTTTTGATCTGTGCCCGGAAAACTAATGCTGACATGGTTGCCAACGCTACAGCTCTGAAAGGCAAACTCATGTTGACCTCGATTTCCAAACACCGTGCACTGCAGCTGGCAGCATCGTCAGTAGCTGCACTAGTCACGCTATCGACGAGTGCGCACGCGGCTCCGCCGATCCGCACGTCGGCCAGCAATCCGGTGCCCGCTTGCGTGTCACCAACGCGGCTGATGGAGTTTCTGAAAGCGCAGAACCCCAAAGTCGATCCGATGTATGACGGCATCGCCAAACTGTACAAAGAGCACGGCGAAAAATACGGCGTCCGCTGGGATTACGCGTTCTACCAGATGTCGATTGAAACCGGCTATCTCGCCTTCCGCCGCCCCGGTGGCAAAGCCGGGGACGTCAAGGTGCGTCAGTACAATTTCGCTGGTATCGGCACCACGGGCGGCGGCGTGCCGGGCGATGCCTATCCGGACATGTCGACCGGCGTTCTCGCCCAAATCCAGCATCTCGTAGCCTATTCCGGTGAGCTGGTGGCCAACCCCGTCGCGCCGCGCACCAGGCTGATGCAAGAGAACATCGTCGAACTTTCGAAGAAGCTGAAGCGCACGGTTAGCTTTGCTGACCTGTCCGGTCGTTGGGCTGCTGACAAGAAATATGGTGCGATCATCGACAAGATCGCCGACAAGTTCCGCGACGGCCATTGCCAAGGCCCAGCCCCGGTCGAAGCACGCACAGAGGCCCCGAAGGCGGCCCTCGTTCCGACCGCCAAGCCGGCTGCGGCGATCACAAAGGCATACGTAATGCCAGCGTCGCCAGTGGCACCAGTTGCAACCGCGTTGATGGCCGAACCGGCACGTCCGGTACTGTTGGTCGGCCCGGCTCCGGCCCGGCGTCCCGTTGCGCGCGTGCAGCCAAACGTGCCGACACCCGCCGTGGCTGATGCCACGACCGCACCAGCGAGTACCCAGCGTATCGCCGCGTTTGCCCCGCGCCAGCTGCCTGAGAGCTTCGGCAACCGCGCCAGCCTTGGTGCTGGCGGTGTTGTGCCGCCCGCGTCCCGCGAGTGCACGATCACTACGGCGAGCTACGGCGGCACTAAAACGTTGCTGCTGAAGTCCGCCTCATTGGACGCGACCACCTACACGCTGCTGCAGGTGGTGGACGGCTTCGAAACCTCGATGCGCGACAAGTATACCGCCACCCGCGCGCCCGGCGCCGAGATGGTCGGCGAATTCACCAGTCAAGACGTCGCCATGGTCACCGCCAAGGCACTGTGCGCGAAGTGATAACAATCGCATTGCTGGGTGCAGTGCACACAGGTCGGATGTATGATATGCATACGCAATCATACGGAGTTTGCTATGCTGCACCCACGCATTCATTCTGACCCCAAAGTTATGCTGGGCAAGCCATGCATCGCCGGGACGCGGATCACGGTTGAGTTGATATTAAGGTGGCTGGCGGCTGGACGTTCGCATGCCGAGCTGCTCGAATCCTACCCCCATATCAGTGAACCGGACATTGAAGCGGCACTGGCGTTCGCGGCAGAAGCAGTCAACAAGCACCGTGCCGTTGCGGCTGAGTGATGGACCTACTGGCCGACGAAAACATACCAGGTCCAGTTATCAGGCGGCTACGCAGTGATGGCTGGAACGTGTCTGCCATCATTGATTTTGCTCCAGGCGTCGATGACACGTTGATTGCCAATCAATCGAAATCCGCAAACGTTGTACTGCTGACCCAAGATCGCGACTTCGGGGAACTCGCTTTTCATCGTGGTGTGCCCGTCGCAGGCGTCGTCATGATGCAACTTGAACGGCTCTCCTTGCCGAGCCAGATCGAGCGAGTGTCGACGTTCCTTGCTGCTGAAAAAGACAAGCTTATTGGCAGTTTCACTGTCCTCGAACCTGCCAGTTTCCGGCGGCGAGCATTGTGATACGGTCTGCCACTTCTAGAATCCAAGAACCATGAGAGCCCCCGCCCCATGCCCCCGATCCCCACCACGCCGCCCCGCGCGAAAAAGTCTTCCGTCACCGTCGAGCACCACGGCATCCGCGTGACCGACGACTATGGTTGGCTGCGGGCGGCGGACTGGCAGAACGTGATGCGCGATCCGAGCATCTTGGAGCCGGATATCCGCGCGCACCTGGAGGCCGAGAACGCCTATACAGAGGCGATGCTGGTCGACACCACTGATCTGCAGGCGACGCTGTTTGCCGAGATGAAGGCGCGGATCAAGGAGGATGACAGTTCGGTGCCATCGCCCGATGGATCGTTCGAGTACTACTCGACCACCGTGACGGGCGGCCAGTATCAGCGGATCTGCCGCCGTCTGAAGGCGACAGTTGGCGGTGTGGCTGGCCCGGAAACCATTCTGCTCGATGGCGACTTAGAAGCGAAGGGCAAGGCGTTCTGGTCGCTCGGCGCGATGTCGCACAGCCCGGACCACAAGCTGCTGGCCTACTCCGTCGATGACAAAGGCTCAGAGCTATTTTCGGTTCGCATCCGCGATCTGGCGACCGGCCAAGACTTGCCCGATGTGATCGCTGACACACGCGGCTCCATCGTTTGGGCCAACGACAGCCGCACCCTGTTCTATGTCCGTCTCGACGACAACCACCGCCCCGTCTCCGTGCACCGCCACGTCATCGGCACGCCCATTGAGAGCGACGTCGAGGTCTATAACGAGGCAGACACGAGCTTCTTCGTCGGCGTCGGCCAGACCCAGTCCGGCAAGTTCGTACTGATCGAAATCCACGATCACCAGACCAGCGAATGCTGGTTGATTGATGCGGACCATCCGACGACCGCACCACGCCTCGTTGCGCCCCGCCACACCGGCCACGAATACGGCGTCGAACACGCGGAGATTGGCGGCGTCGATCAACTGCTGATCACCACCAACTCTGGCGAGGCCGAGGACTTCCGCATCTGTCAGGTGGCGGCGGACGCTCCGGCCCCGACGATCTGGACAGAATTCCTGCCGCATAAGCAGGGCCGCCTGATCATCGAGGTCACGGCGCTGAAGGACCACATGATCCGGCTGGAGCGCGAGGACGGGTTGCCGCGCATCGTCGTGCACCGCTTTGCCGACGGCCAGGAGCACGCCATCGAGTTCGCCGAGGAGGCCTATAGCCTCGGCATGTCGGCGGGCTACGAGTTCAACACGACGGCGATCCGCTTCACCTATTCGTCGATGACGACGCCGTCTGAGGTCTACGACTACGACGTCGAGAGCCGCACCCGCACCCTGCGCAAACGCCAGGAAATCCCGAGCGGGCATACGCCATCCGACTATATCACCCGCCGCATATTCGCGCCCGCCAACGACGGCGAACTGGTGCCGGTGACGTTGCTGTACCGGAAGTCCACCGCACTCGACGGTTCAGCGCCGCTGTTCCTGTACGGCTACGGCTCCTACGGCATTTCGATGCCCGCCAGCTTCTCGACGACGCGGCTGTCGCTGGTGGACCGCGGCTTTATCTTCGCCATCGCCCACATCCGCGGCGGCAAGGACAAGGGCTACGGCTGGTACAAAAAGGGCAAGCACACGACGAAGATGAATACGTTCACGGATTTCATCCGGGCGGGCGAATTCCTGATCGAGCAGGGCTTCACCCAACGTGGCCGCATCGTCGCCAACGGCGGCAGCGCGGGCGGCATGCTGATGGGGGCCGTCGCCAACATGGCACCGGACCTGTTCCTCGGCATCATCGCCGATGTGCCGTTCGTTGACGTGCTCAACACCATGCTCGACGCCAGCTTGCCGCTAACCCCGCCGGAATG
>JAYSVA010000581.1:0-5030 GCA_043718785.1 Hyphomicrobiaceae bacterium | reverse complement strand
GGGCAGGCCCCGCCATATTCCGCGAGGTGGAACGACGTCGAGTTGAACCGCTTGGTGACGTTCCCGGCCTTGTCGACGCGCAGGAAGAAGAACGGCACGCCCTGGGCGCCCGGCCGCTGCAACGTCGAGAGGCGATGGCAGGTCTGCTCGTACGACACGGCAAAGCGGGCCGACAGCCGGTCAATGTCATAGGCGGAACCCTCGGCCATCCGCAGGAATGGCTCGTAGGGCATCAAGACCGCGGCAGCGAAGTAGTTGGCCAGCTCGACATGGCAGCGGGCGAGGCTGGTGCCTTTGGGTATGCTGCTGCCAGTGGTGATGCTCTCCAGCAGGTGCGGCAGCTCAACGAGGCACAGCACGTGCGCCAGCTGGAACACCTGGTTGCTATGGTCGAGCGCCTCGGACAGGTGAATGACCCGCTCACTCAGATCAAACAGGCGCAGCGCTTGCGTCATCTCATCGACGGCGCGGCGGCGCACCTTGATGCCGTGATCACGGGCCAAGCGCGCCTTGAGTACGGCATACAAGTCGTCGGCATCGCAAGGCTCGCTCAGACGAAGTGCTTCGGCAGCTAATTCCAGGGGGTGGAAGTAGTTTGAATTGTTGCGGAAGAAGTCATGAATTATCGTTTCCTCTGAAGACGCCAGCAATCCCTCCGGCCCGCCCGCTGATCCACCCAATGACCCCTGCCGCATAATCCGCTCTAGCGTTGCCCGGTGCAGACCGTGCAAATGCAGGAACTGCTCCACGAGGCGAGGGGAGTGATCGATAGCTGCGCGCAGCTCCTGAACATCGGGCGGGGTGCCTGGAAACAACGGATCACGCACGACGTTGCGCAGTTCGGTCAGCTGGTTCGAGGTTTCGTCGCGGATGATGTCGCGCCAATCCACCTGATAAACATCGGCCAGCGCCATCAGCAGCCGCACTGACAGGCTGCGCTGGTTGTTCTCCAGCAGGTTGACGTAGCCCGCGCTGATGCCAAGTGCTTTGGCCATTTCGGCTTGGGTTTGGCGGCGGTCGCGCCGCAGCTGCCGCAGTTGCGGGCCGACAAAGGTTTTGACCATGACGGCTCCAGAATATTACAACACAACACATATTGCCAGTTTGTTTGCAAACTCGCAACACATTTACGCGAAATGTGCTGCGATGGCCGCTCCTGGCTGCTAGCTCTACTGCACCCACAATCGCACAAACGCAGGAGCACTCCATGCCAGGTTTCAAAGGTCTAGCAGTCCCCGGACCGACCAACATGCCGTTCCGCGTCCGCCAAGCGATGGATATCGCGCTCGAAGATCACCGCGCGCCTGATTTCCCCGCCTTCACACTGCCGCTGTTCGCCGACCTCAAGAAGATCTTCCAGACCAAGACCGGCCAAGTCTTCATCTTCCCGGGCTCCGGCACCGGCGGCTGGGAAGCGGCCATTGCCAACACCCTGTCCTCCGGTGACAAGGTTCTGGCCTCCGTGTTCGGCCAGTTCTCGCACCTGTGGGTCGACCTCTGCCAGCGCTTCGGCCTGGAAGTTGATGCTGTCCAGGTTGACTGGGGCAAGGGTGTCCCGCTCGACCAGTACCGCGCCCGCCTCGCCGCCGACAAAACCCACGCCATCAAAGCCGTGTTGGTGACCCAGAACGAAACCGCCACTGGCGTTACGTCCGATGTGGCCGGCGTGCGCAAAATCCTCAACGAACTTGGCCACCCCGCCCTGCTGTTCGTCGATGGCGTCAGCTCGATTGCCTCGATTGACTTCCGCATGGACGAGTGGGGCGTCGATGTCGCCGTCGCCGGGTCGCAGAAAGGCTTTATGCTGCCAACCGGCCTCGCCATCGTCGGCGTCAGCGAGAAAGCACTGGCCAAGGGTAAAGCCGCCAAACTGCCGCGTTGTTTCTTCGACTTCGGCGACACGCAGAAAGCCAACGCCCAGGGCTATTTCCCGTACACCCCCGCCGCTACCTTGTTGCGCGGATTGCGGACCTCGGTCGACATGCTGCTGGAAGAAGGCCTCGACAACGTCTTCGCCCGCCATCACCGCCTCGCTGGTGGCGTCCGCGCCGCCGTCGCCGCCTGGGGACTGCGTAACTGCGCGCAAGGCCCGGAATGGTACTCAGACACCGTTACCGCCATCATGGTGCCGGATGGCTTCGACGCCAACGATGTCATCAAGACCGCCTACAACCGCTATGATTTGTCGCTCGGCGGCGGCCTCAGCAAAGTGGCAGGCAAGGTGTTCCGCGTCGGCCATCTCGGCTGGCTCAACGAGATCATGGTGCTGCAGGCGCTTGGCGGCGTTGAACTCGCCATGCGCGACGTCGGCATCCGCTTCGAACCCGGCGTCGGCGTCGGCGCCGCCGTCAAACACCTGGCCCAGCCCGTTGCCGCCGTCCGCATCGCGGCGGAGTGATGGTGCGCCAAGGCTCTTCCAACAACTGCCGGGCATGGCGGGAGGGCTAGCACCCTCCCCGGCGTCCTCCCCCAAAAGGCATCAAGGAGGCGGGAACCTGAAGGAGACACAGTTAGGCTCACTGATATTATTGCCAAGCCGCCCGGGCCGTTGCACACTGAGTGCTTGCGGCGTTGGTGCCGCCAAGGATCGCGGCAAGCGGTCCGCATCAGGGAGAGACACGCCAATGATGACCCGCGCGCGATTTTTGCTTGCTTCAACGGCGGCGCTGGCTGCCGCCGCGCTCAGCGCCTTGCCTGCCGCCGCCGAAGTGTCGGAGGTGCGGCTCGCCCGGCAGTTTGGGGTGGTGTATTCGCCGATCCTGATCATGGAGCACCAGAAGCTGATCGAGAAGCACGCGGCGGCCAAGGGCATGCCCGACCTCAAGGTCAACTGGACCCAATTCGCCGGGCCCGCCGTGATGAACGATGCGATCCTGTCGTCTTCGGTGGATTTCACGGCGCAGGGCATCCCGTCGCTAGCGGTGCTTTGGGACCGCACGCGAAACGGCATCGGCGTCAAGGGCGTGGCGGGGATCAACGACAGCCCGACGTACCTCAACACGCGCAACGCCAACATCAAATCGATCAAGGATTTCACCGACAAGGACCGCATCGCGCTGCCGTCGCCGAAAGTGTCGATCCAGGCGATCTATCTGCAGATCGCGGCTGAAAAAGCGTTCGGTGTCGGCAAACACACGCAGATTGACCATCTGACGGTCGGCATGCCCCACCCCGAAGCGATGGCGGCGGTGATTGGCGGCAATAGCGAAGTGACCTCGCATTTCGTCGGCGAGCCGTTCCACACCAACGAGGTCAAGGCCGGGCTGAAGACGGTGCTGAACTCCTACGAGATCATGGGCGGCCCAACGACGGTGATCGTTTTCTGTTCAACCGAGAAATTCAGAACCGATAATCCCAAAGTGTTCGAGATTGTGGTTGCCGCCTATGATGAGGCCATCACCTTCATCAACGCTGACCTCCGGCGGACCGCGAAGATCTACCTCGAAGTCACCCGCGATAAGAAAACGGCAGAGGACGAGCTTGTGGCGTCGATGTCGGCGCCTGACTTCAAGTTCTCGAAGACGCCGAAGCAGGTCGGCACCGTCGTTGACTTCATGCACCGCGTCGGCAGCGTCAAGAACAAGCCCACCAGCTGGAAAGACCTGTTCTTCAAAGAAGTCCACGACCTGCCGGGGAATTAGCGGCGTGATCTGGGCTTCTCGTCCTTCATTGCGTAGCCGAGGTAGCCAGCGGCGCTCAATAGAATGCCTGAAAACAGGCCGAGAAAATATGTTCCGTGGCGCTCGTGGTGTAAAATCATCCAGGCCGAAAACATCGTACCACCGAGTACGATGACGGCAGCTATGACTTTGCTTATGTCGCCCATCACTAGCTGCCAAGCACGCTCAAATCTTGATACAGGTTGTATCTGGACAGCCGTAAGATCGGATGGGGCGATGACATCATCGACTTTCTTCTTGGTCGGCATGATGTCTCGCCCCTGCCCACTTAGGCTGCTTTATCTTTTTTCGCGGGATCACGGGGGGTCTGTTGGTTCAGAATACCAACGATCTCCAGGTCGAGCTTGTCACTGTCTTTGACAAATCCAATATGTGTGCGGCCAGCGTCGATCTGCTCGCGATAGGTCTTGATAACAGCCAGCGCACGACGCACAATTTCTGTGCGTGTGACTTGTTCGTCCTCAGCGATGCTGTCGAGCAGATTCACGAGATCCTCGTTGATCTCCATGCTCATACGAACTTTGGTCATTGGCTTCCTCTCCAAGGCGTCGATGGGAATCGACAACTGCAATTCACCTTAGGTGAATTTTGCGGGTTTTGCTACACATAAAATGTACATTTAATGTATTGCTGGAGTGTAAATTTGCTGTATAATCGATAAATCTGGTAAGTGGTTGTGTTGCGTTCCTTGAGTTCTGAACCGCCGGAGAACTGGCGGAAAGACGCTATGGATGGAGCGCCGTATGCAGCCGGTCAACTTTCTCGACGATATGAAAAAGACGAAATCTGCGACCGATATGTGGTTGCCATTGACATATGCGCAGCGTGCGTTGCTTGCAGATCAATTTTTTGAGGCTGTTCTAACGGACGACAAGGCCATCACCTACCATCCGTACCTTGAGGTCAAGGGCAGGAAATTTTCGGTTTTCCAGGTCGATCTGGATAAAGCGGCACTTATGTTTGCTTACTGTCCATCGCTTGCAAGTAGCGAGATTGTTTTGGTCAGCGTGCATTTGGAAGCGCCGCCCCTGATAGCTTATACAGCAGCGGCCGCCGCGGCTCCTTTGCACTAGCGCAGGAGCCGCAAAATTAGCCAGTAGCTGCCGCTCTCAGCCTACCAGTTACAATCCCCGCTTCGCAAAATTTGGTACGAAGCCGTGGGTGCGGATTTCGGAGGCGACGGTGGAACTGTCGCTGATGTATTCGACCACCAACACAGCTTTGCCGCGCGCCTTGGCGCGCTTCAGCGGGTCCAGGCTGGACTGGATATCGCCGACGCTGTTGCGTTTGCCGAGGCCGTTGGTGACGCCGTAGTACAGGCTTTCTTTGGCGATGCCGTCGATGACGGAC
>JAYSVA010000059.1:0-10544 GCA_043718785.1 Hyphomicrobiaceae bacterium | reverse complement strand
TCGCAGGGCGGCGCCCGGGTGATGTACGTGCAGGGCCCTACGGAAGCGTGGGCCGGGGAAACCCCCAGAAACTCTGGCACGTGCGCCGCAGCTTTGCTCGATGCAGAGGCAGCCGATGCTGCGTGTTACCAACTTGGGAAGGCCCCAGCGGCATCCGCTGCCTCGCCCTTTTTTTGCAGTAGACCCGGAATGCCTCAGGCATGTCCGGATATACGGCGTGCCAGCAAGCTGCAGCGGCTGTGAGCGGTAGTTCTCCGGCCCTTAAGCCGACCGCAGCCGCTGCATCGTCCCGGCGGTGAGCGCGAGGCCGAGGGCGAGCGGCACGGCGTAGGCGAGGCTGATGCCAGTGGTGGCATGCAGGATGCCGTTGATCAGCAGCGGGAACACCAGCAGCAATCCGGCGAGGCCGAACATTACGGATTCCAGAACGGTGCTCTTTTTGAACAGCCAATGCTGGAAGGCGATGCCGAGGCAGACGATGCCCGCCGCCGTGATCGCGGTAATCATCGCCACATCGAACCAGCCCGAACCTTTCGGCAGCTTCATCAGCAAGCCGATGCCGAGCGGATCGAGCACGAACACGAACGGCACCAGGAACGCTGGCATCGTGTACTTCCACGATTGCAGCGTCGTCACATACGGGTTGCCGCCAGTAATGGCAGCTGCAGCGAACGGCGACAGCGCTGTGGGCGGCGACACTTCGGACAGCACCGCATAGTAGAAGATGAACATGTGCGCGGCGTAATCGGGCACGCCGAGTTTGGTCAGCGCCGGGGCGGCGATCACGGCACAGATGATGTACGACGCGGTGACTGGCACGGCGAGGCCGACGATCCAGACGATCAGTGCCGTGTAGATCGCTGTCAGCAGCAGGCTTCCGCCTGCGTAATCGATGGCAATCGACGAGAACTTGAGGCCGAGGCCGGTCAGCGTCACGACGCCGACGATGATGCCCGCCGCCGCGCAAGTGGTGGCGGCGTTGAGCACGCCAGTGGTGCCTTCGGCCAGCGCCTTGATCAGCTTGTCCGACGTCAACGCCGTGTCGCGCCGCACGTAACTGGTGGCGATAGCCAGCATGGTCGCCCAGAACACGGCGACTGTGGGTGAGAAGCCGAGCATCATGAAGATGATGATCGAAATCAGCGAGCCGAAGTGGAACCAATAGCCCTTGGTCAGCTCCCAGACGCTCAGCGTGTTGGTCTGGATCGACGCGCCGCCGCCGCCGTATTTGGCGGCATCGAGTTCGACCATCACCAGGATCGACAGGTAGTAGAGGACGGTCGGGATCGTCGCCATCAGGATCACGTCGAAGTACGAGATCTTGAGGAATTCGGCGATCAGGAACGCAGCAGCGCCCAACACCGGTGGCGAGATGATCGCGCCGAGACCGCCAGCCGCCAACAATCCGCCTGCCGCGTTTTTCTCATAGCCAGCCTTGGCCAGCATCGGGTAGGCGACCGAGCCGATGGTCACGGTTGTGGCAACGCCCGAACCTGAGGGACCGCCGAGCAGGAACGATGCCAGCACCACGGTTCGGCCAGCGGCGTTGCGCTTGCCGCCCATCGCTGCCAGCGAGATGTCGATGAAGAATTTGCCGGCCCCTGACTGGGCGAGGATCGCGCCAAAGATCGTGAACAGAATGATCAGGCTGGACGACACATCGACGGCGGTGCCGAAGATGCCTTCCAGCGTCATGTACAGCTGCCCGACCAGCCGATCCGGTGAATAGCCGCGATGCGTCCACGGTGCACCGAGATACGGGCCAGCCAACGCGTAGGCGATGAAACACAGGGCGATGATCGGCATAATCAGGCCGGTGGTGCGCCGTGTCGCCTCCAGCAGCAGGCCGATGAAGACGACACCGACGATCAGGTCGAGCTTTTCCGGGCTGACGGCGCGGTCGCCGAACTCGTCGCCTTGCCAGATGACGTAGCCGATCACCGCTGCACTAGCGAAAGCCAGCAACCAATCGAGGATGGTGACGCGGTGGCGTAGCTTCTTGGTCATCGGGTAGAGCAGGAACGCCATCACCAGGATCATGCCAACGTGCAGTGGCCGCAGCAGATAGGTCGCGACAATCGGCGCGGCGGTGAACGGCCACGATCCGGCGATGGCGGCATACAGATGGAACAGCGTCACGAAGACCGCGAGGCCGATGATGAGGGTGCCGAGCCAGCCGCCGATCTTGTTGGTTGCGCCCTCCTCCTCCTCGATGAACTGCTCCGCCGCCTTCATCGCCTCGACGCTGATCACCGGAGCAGCCGGACCCGAACCGCTGACCGGAAAGATTGGCGGCAGCGGCGGCGCCGGTGTCGGAGGCTCTGGCATGCTCATGGCGTGTACTCACACTTTATCATGCGGGCCCGAATTTCGGTCCGGCGGTCGCCCTGTTGGGCCAAAACGGTTGTGGTATCGGTGTCCGGACGACAAGCAGGTCCGGATTGCTCCGGCCCCGTCGTTTACTCGACCTTCCAGCCTTTTTCGGCGAAGTACTTGAGCGCGCCCGGATGGAACGGTGCGCCAGCCCGCGAGTTGGTCTGGAATTCCGGCTTGATGTTGCCAGCTTCTTTATGCACGGCGATCAGATCGGCCTGCTTCTCGAAGAACAGCTTGGTCACCTGATAGGCGGCATCATCCGTCATCTTGTCGTTGGTGAACAGAATGTTCCAAACAGATGTCGCTTTGTTGGCTGCGTCCATGCCTTTGTAGCCAGTGGTCGGGATCGAGTATGGCGCGTAGATCGCACCGTACTTGGCGACCATCTTTGGCAGTACGTCGTCGTGGTCGATCATCTTGATCTTGGTGCCGGGTGTGTTGGCCAGATCGGTGATAGCCGAGGTCGGCACGCCAACGACGAAGAAGAACGCATCGATCTTGCGGTCCTTGATGGCGTTGGCCGATTCAGCCGCACCCAGCCGTTCGCGCTTCATGTCCTTGTCTTTGTCGAGGCCAGCGGCTTCGATGACGCGGAAGGCATAAACTTCGGTGGCGCTGCCAGGCGAGCCGGTGGAGACGCGCTTGCCCTTCAGGTCGGCCAGCGTGTTGATGCCGGTGCCATCGACGGTGACGATGTGCATGACGTTCGGATACATCACGGCTAGTGCACGGATCGGCAGCGGCTGCTTGAACTTATCCTGGCCCTTCAGCGCGTCGATGGTGGCATCGACCTGCGCCATGCCGAGTTCACCCTTGTAGCTGCCGACGATATTGAGGTTGTCGACCGAACCGCCGGTGACTTCAGCGGTGGCTGACACACCCGTCATATTCTTCGACAGGATGTTCGCGAAGCCTCCACCGAGCGGATAATACACGCCGCCGGTACCGCCCGTTGAAATTGACATCTGCTGAGCCTGAACGGTGCCAACACCGATCAATGCCAGCAGGCCTGTTGCTAGTCCGATTAGTCGCTTCATGCGCGTCTCCCAAATGCCGGATCGGTGTCCGGCTTGTTTGTGTTGTTTGACCCAACGCGGACAGCCTTCGGGCCACCGACAGGAGTAGTTGTACATATGAGAGCCGGTATTGGCTATGGCCGCTAGGGACCAAAGTGCGCGCCGTACGGCTTGTGATGCGGTGGTTACAGTTGCTCCAGATCAACGCATGGCGGAGCTGCGGTTTCCCGGCTTGCGGAAACGTCCGACGCGGGGCATGTTCCGGCCCGAAATCACTGTGAGATTCCTGGGAGTTGTCATGTCGCAACCTGTCTCCAATACTGGCGCCGTTTCTGCCCGCCTGCCGGTCTGGGCCATTATTGCGGGCGCTGGTGCGATCGTTGGCATGGCGATGGGTCTGCGCCAAGTAATGGGGCTGTACCTGCAGCCGATGACGACGGAACTAGGCGTCGGGCGCGAAGCGTTCTCAACCGCGATGGCCGTCGCCAACCTCGTTTGGGGTATCGGCGCGGTGTTTGCCGGCGCAATTGCTGATAAATTCGGCGCGGCGCGCGTCGTCGTCGGCGGCGTGTTGTGCACCATGGCCGGGCTGTACGTGATGTACAGCGCCCGCAACGGCGCGGATCTGCTGGCCAGCGGCGTGTTGCTCGGCCTCGGCGTTAGCGGCACCGGCATCACCTCGCTGGTTGGCGCTGTTGGCCGTGCGGTGCCGGCTGAAAAGCGCACCCAGGCGATTGCCTCGCTCGGCATGGCTGGCGGCATCGGCGGGTTCATCGCGTTCCCGTATGCGCATTTGCTGATCGAGCAGCTCGGCTGGAAAACCAGCCTGTTTGTGCTGATGATGACGGCGGCAGCGATGCTGCCGCTCGCTTGGACGCTCGCCGGTAAGACCGATGCGCCAACGACAGGTATTCAGCCGAAGAAGCAGACGCTGAAGGAAGCCTTCGCCGAAGCGTTTGCCCATCCGAGCTTCTGGATGTTGACCGCCGGGTTCTTCGTCTGCGGCTTCCATGTCGCTTTCTATTCGGTGCATTTGCCAGCGTTCGTCGCCGATAAGGGCCTTGATCCGTGGGTTGGCGTCTGGGCGCTGATGATGGTTGGCACCGCCAACATTGTCGGCACCTATCTCGCTGGGCAGTCCGGCAAGTACATCGAGAAGCGCCGTGGCCTCAGCCTGATCTACTTCGGCCGGGTATTCGTGTTCATCGGCCTGCTGTTCCTGCCGATTACGCCGGTGACGGTGATCGGCCTGAGCATGCTGCTCGGCCTGTTCTGGCTGTCGACGGTGCCGCTGACGTCAGGGCTGGTTGCCTTGTTCTTCGGCACCAGCTGGATGTCGATGCTGTTTGGCTTCGTCTTCCTATCGCACCAGATCGGCAGCTTTATGGGGCTGTGGCTCGCCGGACGCCTCTATGATATGACTAAATCCTATGACATGATGTGGTGGATTTCGATCGGCTTGGCGCTGTTCGCCGCAACCATCCATTGGCCGATCCGCGAAAAGCCAGTTTCCCGCGTGCTGCGTGAGCAGCTGGCAGTCGTCCGCTAAGGCTATCGGAGGAATATTGGCGATGTTGAGCCGCGCTAATCCAGGGCCATGGTTAATCGGCGGTGCGGTTTCAGCCCTGGTTTTGGGTGCTGCGTACCTTTACGCTGTCCGTGGAACGGCATTGTTGCTCGATATGGCGGCGGCGGCTGGCGGCATGTTCTGCTTCTAAGCACACTTTCGTTGGTTGCCCAACGAATGCCTGCTTAGATTTCTTGATTTCGCAGAGTTTTATCGCTGAACCGGGACGACTACTGCAGCGAACTCTGCTTAGGGGCGTGACGCTAAATCGCTAGCCATCGCCGGGGACATTGGTTATAAGCGCTTCCGAAGGGGATCAGTGAAGCGGCAACGCTGCACGCCGCTCGCCGTCAACCAACTCCATTTCACCGATACATCCCATCTTGCACAGATCGTTGCAGTCCAGCCGGAACACCGGTCGGTTAAGCAACTTGAAGCTTCCGGAGATACCTATGGCCGTACCAAAGAGGAAGACCTCGCCAATGAAGCGGGGCTTTCGCCGTTCAGCTGATGCGCTCAAGGCCCCGACCTATGTCGAGGACAAGGAAAGCGGCGAGCGTCGCCGTCCGCACCACATCGATCTGAAGACCGGCAAATATCGCGGTCGTCAGATCCTTGAGCCAAAAACTGAGGCTTGATGCACGAAGGGCTGAGTGGGCATTGCCCGCTCAGCCCTTTTTCAAGCCAGTTAAAGCTCTGCACAAAACAGTCGCAAAAGCGCCTCGGTGGTTGCATTTTCATGCGGCATCGTTGATATGCTCGGCTCAGCTGCATTTACATTACGGGCCTGCGTTGCCCGCTTCAACAGGTCCTGGAGGTCTCGATGTCGTTGCGCGCCATTCCGCTGATGGTCATCCCGTTCATCTTGTACTTCGTCATCGTGTTTCTGAGCGGCAATTCGGTTGATACGAATACCGTCCTCAACACCGAAATCCTTCGCCCGATCACGCTGCCAAGCGGTGCTACCTGGCGCTTCAGCTGGGGCGACCTGATTATGGTGCTGACGCTGCTGATGCTGTTCATTGAAATCGTTAAAGCAACGCATCAGGGGCAGTCGTCTGTCGTCGATCATGGATTGTCGATGCTGCTGTTTATCGTCAGTCTGATTGCGTTCGGACTGCTCAAGCAAGCTGGGTCATCACCCTTCTTCTTCCTGACCATCGCAACGCTGATTGACGTGATCGCGGGTTACACCATTGCCATTGGCGTCGCCAAGAAGAGCCTGAACATGGGCTCGGACAATTGAAGCTTGGACGTCCGTGCTAATGAAAAACCGTCGGCCCTCGGGTCGGCGGTTTTTTGTTGCTAGGTGCGGTCTGACTTTGGCCGGGCCAGAAAGTTCCGCGCGTACCAGAAATACAGCCGGTTCGGCACGATGCGGGCGATCTTCATCGCCGCGACGAGGCCAAACGGGAACGCGATTTCGTAGCGTTTCGCCGCCAGCCCCGCAATGATGCGGCCAGCCGCGTCTTCGACTGTCAGAATGCCCGGCATCGGGAACTTGTTGACCTTGGTCATCGGCGTATCAACGAAGCCTGGATTGACCAGTGACACCGTGACGTTGTGCAAGGCCAGATCAGGCTGCAACGCTTCGGCCAGAGCAATCACGGCCGCTTTGCTCGGCGAATAGGCGGCACCTTTGGGCATGCCGCGATAGCCCGCAACAGACGACACCAGCGCCATATGTCCTTTGCGCCGGGCGATCATCGGCTTCAGCAGTGCCTCGACGCCATAGACAAGGCCGTTGTAATTGACCTGCATGGAATTGATCGACTTGGCGGCATCGAAATCGGACGCGCCCATCGGATGCCAGACGCCAGCGTTGAGGATCGCCAGATCGATGGCGCCAAGCTCGGTTTCGATGCGCTGGACTGCGCTGGCCACCGCTGCTTGATCCGTCACATCCAGCGGGAAGGCCCGAATGTTCGGGTGTGACGAGGCCAGCGCTAGTAGCTTGTCGGCAGACCGGGCTGATACGGCCACAACCACGCCTGCGCGGGCCAGCTGGAGTGCGACCGCCTCTCCGATACCAGAGCTGGCACCGGTGACCCAAGCGACTCGCCAAGGCATGACCGACTTGGAGCTGCTGACCGGTGCTGCTGGCGTTACTACCATCGCTCAGATGCCGGTCAATGGCTGGATTAGGCGGGCGAAGAAGCCCTTGAACACGGCCTGCTTTTCGCTGGCGATGATGCAAATGCAACCGGTCTGAGCGTCAGCGACCGGGCGATGCTCGACATCGTCATCGAGATCCGCAACGTCGCCCGGACCAAACCGACCAATTTTATCCTGGTAAGACCCGCGCAAGATCATCGTCAGTTCGGAACCGCCATGGCCATGCTCCGGCATTGCCCGGCCTGGTTCCACGCGCAACAGGCGCACATCGCCCCGGCTGGGCTTGTGTTGCAGCACCGGTGCGTGCCAGACGCCGAGTCCGAGCCGCTGCCATTGCACGTCATCCAACTTGTCGCCAATCAAATGCCGCAGTGGCAACGGCACGTCATGGTTCATGTCAACGTTAGCCACGGATTTGCCGGGCGTCACAACCTCGGACTCCAAGCCCCGGAGCGCCATCGTCGGCGCGGCCCCATTCAGAGGCTGCGGTTCGAGATCGGCAAACATTGCGGCACCGATCTGTTCCATGGACTTGACTTCAGCGGCACACGTTGGGCAGACAGAGCAATGCGTCGCAATGATCAACGCCAACGGTTCCGGCAGGCTCCCTGCGGCAAAACTCATCAAAGTCGAGTCATCAGGATGGTGAGACATCTGTTTGTGCTGCATGGTCATCATTTCAAGTCCTCAACCGCCTCGCGGATTTTCTGGTACGCAAGACGCATGCGTGATTTCACAGTGCCCAACGGCAAACTCAGCCGTTCAGCGATCTCACTGTGTGACAGCCCTTCAAGGTATGAGAGGGACACAACAGCCTTTTGATCCTCAGGAAGTTTTGCCAACGCCGACTGTGTTCGTTCCTGGCGCTCCCACGTCGATACGATTTCTTCTGGGTTTGGATCATCGGAGCTTATTTCATCGTGCCCTTCGGGCAGCTCCTGCCACGGCACTTCGCGGCGCAACCGATCAATGCGGAGATTTCGAGCAATCGTAAAAATCCAGGTCGAAGCCGAGCCCTTTTCGCTCGAATACAGTCCAGCTTTGCGCCAAACCATCAGCAACGTTTCCTGGGCCAACTCTTCTGCGGTCGTTGGGTCAGCACCCTGCCGCATCATGTAGGATTTGACACGCGGCGCAAACGACTGGAATAGCTCGTTGAACGCCGTTGCATCACCACTTACGGCAATACGCTGAAGAAGGTCGGCCATGATGATATGACTAGATGATCTTACCGCCGGTGCCGGCAGACTGAACTTTACGGGCGCTTTCACGGGTGGACCCAATCTGAGAATTGGGCCCGGCATGGCCCCCAAACTCGTCCCCTTTTTCGGTCTGGCTGCTGTGCCCGACTTATTCAGAGTGCCTTGCGGAACTATGATCATACGCGATCCCCTTCATAACTGGCAATGCTAACGGTTCAAATGTCACGGCGGATCTGTTTGGGATAAGGTGCCGACCTGATGATCAAAACAGCACCCGAGACGCTGATGTCCGAAACACCTGTGACCATTGACGCTTTTCTCGGTGGCCGCCTCACGATGGCGCAGCCTGCCCATGGCTATCGGGCAGGCTTAGATGCGGTGCTACTGGCGGCGGCGGTGCCGGAAATCAGTGGTCGAATTGTAACGGTGCTCGACGTTGGCGCAGGCGTCGGCGCGGTTGGGCTGTGCGTCGCTGCTCGGCTCGTCAATGCCCAGGTGACGTTGGTTGAACTGCAGCCTGAGCTGTCGGCGCTGGCAGCGCAGAATATCGAACGGAACCAGCTGGCGCAGCGGGTTCGGGTGATCACTGGCGACGTTTGCGACCGCCCCGAGCGGCTAACCGAGTTGGGGCTGATTGCGGACACGTTCGACCATGTCGTTTGCAATCCGCCGTTCGATATCGAGGGCAACGGCCGAAGCCCGCCGAATGCCCTGAAAGCCCGCTCGCATGCGATGCCAGCCGGAGAGCTGGAGCAGTGGGGGCGCGTGCTGGCGCGTTACTGTCGGGCGAGTGGTGCCGTGACGATGATCCATCGTGCTGATGCGCTGGGGGCAGTGCTGGCAGCGCTTGCGGGGCGGTTTGGCGATTTCAGGGTGCTACCACTGCATCCGCGCGCTGGCGAACCGGCCACCCGGATTATCGTACAAGGCATCAAGGGCAGTCGCGCACCGTTGACGTTGCTGGCCGGACTGGTGCTGCATACCGCCGATGGGCACAGCTTTGCCGCGCCAGTGCAGGCGGTGCTGCGCGAGGGTGCGGCGCTTACGCTGTTAGGCGCGGCCAATCTGCGACAACCCTAGGCGAATGAGTTGGCGTGCACTACATACCGACGACTGCCAATCATCGATTAGGAACCCAGACTCATGTGGCCATTTAAGCGGAAATTGATTGTTCCTGTGCTGCGTTTTTCCGGTCCGATTGGCATGGCGACGCCGCTGCGGCCTGGTCTGTCGCTCGCCACCAGCGCGGCAGCCATTGAACGGGCATTCAGCCTGTCGAAACTGCCCACAGTGGCCATCGTCATCAACTCGCCGGGCGGCTCACCCGTGCAGTCGAGCCTGATCTTTAAGCGCGTCCGCCAGCTCGCCGAGGAAAAGAAAAAGCGCGTCTACGTGTTCTGCGAAGATGTGGCGGCCTCCGGTGGCTATTATCTCAGCATCGCCGGTGACGAGATTTACGCCGACGCCTGCTCGATCATCGGCTCCATCGGCGTAATCTCGTCGGGGTTCGGGTTCGACAAAGCCATCGACAAACTCGGCGTCGAGCGGCGCGTTTACACGTCGGGCTTGTCGAAAGGCTCACTCGACCCGTTTGTGCCGGAAAAGGCCGAGGATATCGAGCGCCTGAAAGCCTTGCAGCGCGACGTCCACGATGTCTTCATCGGCGTCGTCAAGGACCGCCGCGCCGGTAAGCTGACCGGGCCGGATTCGGAGCTATTCTCCGGCGCGTTCTGGTCGGCCCGGCAATCACTGGATTTCGGTCTGATCGACGGCATCACCGATGTCCGGACGAAAATGCGCAGCCTGCATGGCGATAAGGTCCGCCTAGTGCCCGTCAGCATGGGCGGCGGTGGCCTGCTCAGCCGCTTTCGGCCAGGTCCGAGCAGCAGCGCGTTGTCAGGGCTTGGTTTGCCAGGGCTTGGCCTCAACGGCATTGGCGACGAACTGGTCTCGACCCTCGAAGCCCGTGCGCTGTGGGCACGGTATGGCCTGTAATGTCATTGATCCTTCCCGCTGACCCGTTCGGCTCGGCGGAAATGAGAGGATCGGGCGTGCTAACTCGATAGCATAACCACTACGGAGACCACTTTTGAAAACCTTCGATGCCCTGGCAAATACGCCGGAACGGCTGGCGATACGTGAGGCGATCCGCCAGTTGTGCGATGGATTTGATGACGCTTACTGGGCGGAGAAGGACCGGTCGCACTCGTTTCCGCACGAGTTTGCCAAGGCGGTGGCGGAGGGCGGCTGGCTTGGTATTGCCATGCC
>JAYSVA010000580.1:0-11968 GCA_043718785.1 Hyphomicrobiaceae bacterium | reverse complement strand
CGGCCTTCCACCCTGAATTTGCCGAACGCGCTCATGTCGAGCATGCCGACCTGTTGGCGGACGGCCATGTGCTCGGCCTTGGAATAGTCAAACCAGTTCTGGCGCTTCCAGGAGTACTGGTATTCAGGTTTCAGGCCTTTGGCACGCTCGGCCTCGGGCAGGAACCAGTGGGCGCGCTCCCACCCGGCGGTTTCACCGAAGCAGGCACCATGCTTCTTCAGTTGGCTGTAGAGCGGGGTGTGGCGGATGCCACGAGCGGTGGCGAACTGGCGGTAGGGGAAGTGGTCCGCGTACAGCAGGCCCAGCGTTTCGGTGACACGGGAGGTGATGAACGACTTGGTCGACTGGTACGGGAAGGTGCGGCGAACATCGACGTCCCACAGGTCGAACGGTGGGCTGCCACCAACGATCCATTCGGCCAGCGCCTTGCCCGCGCCGCCTGCCGATTGGATGCCGATGGAGTTGAAACCGCAGGCGACGTAGAAATTGCGCAGGTTCGGGGCTTCGCCAAGCAGGTAGCGGTCGTCGTGGGTGAAGCTCTCCGGGCCGTTGAAGAAGGTGTGGATACCAACCTTCTCCAGCATCGGCATGCGCTTGGTGGCTTGCTCCAGGATTGGCGCGAAGTGGTCGAAATCTTCCGGGATTTGGTCAAAGCAGAAGTCTTCAGGCAGGCCGTCGACGCTCCACGGTTTGGCCTTGGGTTCGAACGCGCCGAGCAGGATTTTGCCGGCGTCCTCCTTGTAGTACGCGCACTCATCGGGCACGCGCAGAACAGGGAGATTGCGCGGGATTTGGTCGCTGGATTCGGTGACGATGTAGAAGTGCTCGCACGCTTGCAACGGCAATGAAACGCCCGCCATGCGTCCGACTTCGCGGCCCCACATGCCCGCGCAATTGACGACATAGTCGGCGGTGATGTCGCCTTGCGCGGTTTGCACGCCGGTGACGCGCCCTTTGTCACGAGTGATGCCGGTGACTTTGACGTGCTCGAATATTGCCGCGCCGTTCATCCGTGCCCCCTTGGCCATCGATAGGGCGACGTTGGAGGGGTCGGATTGGCCGTCTGAGGGCAGGTAGATGGCACCCACTGCACCAGCCGTGCTGACCAGCGGATGGCGTTTGCGGGCTTCTGCGAGCGAGATCGTTTCGACCTCGACGCCATAGGACCGGGCCATCGACGCGCCACGTTTCAGTTCCTCGTAGCGCTCGTCCGTGAGTGCCAGCGAGATCGAGCCGACACGCTTGAAGCCCGTCGATATGCCGGTCTCGGCCTCAAGCGACGTGTACAGTTCTTGGCTGTACTTGGCGAGCTTGGTCATGTTGGCGGTGGCCCGCAGCTGACCGATTAGTCCTGCCGCGTGCCACGTCGTGCCGGATGTCAGCTGCTTGCGCTCCAGCAGCACGACATCGCGCCAGCCGAGCTTGGCCAAGTGGTAGGCCACCGAACAGCCAATGACCCCGCCGCCAATGATGACGACGCGGGCATGCTTCGGCAGTTGCGGCGGGGCGGTCTCGGCCATGGAGCACCTGTGGTGAAGTAAGCGAATAGGGAGTAGCGAATAGCGAAGTCGTGGCAGTCGCCATAGAGCCACGGTGGCGCCGGTCACGCGGCCAGTGGACCGAGCGAGTGGCCGCCCCTCACCCTCGATCTGCCCGGCGTCGCCGCCGTGCTGATCTCTGCCCTCTCCCCGTAAGGGGACGGGGAGAGGGCGTTCACGCCCTGTATCGACCTGCTAAGAGCTTAAAAAGACGAAGAATTTCCCCTCTCCCCGTTTTGACGGGGAGGGTGTAGACGGAATTGGCGTATGCCAATTCGCGTCGAGGGTGAGGGGCGGCAACAGGCTCCGATGCCTCAAGCCACTGGCACCAACGCGTAGCCGGTGCCGTCTTTGGCGATGGTGCCAGCGCCGGGCATGCCCCAGTGGTAGCCGGTGCAGATCATCTTTTCGGCGATGGCGCGATCCAGTAGTTTACGGCGGATGGCTTCGGCCATTGCCGCATCCTGGTCGAACATGACGTGCCAACCGGGGTTCGCCAAGTTGATCGCGGGGGTGTTGGTGACGTCGCCGAGCACCAGCATCTGATCTTTGCCGGACGCGACGAGGTAGCTGGTGTGGCCGGGCGAATGGCCATAGCTCGGCACCGAGCGGACGCCCGGCAGCACTTCGGCGTCGGCAGCGATCTGCTTGATGTTCTTCCAGGTTGGCATGCTGGCTTGCACGCGGACGGCGATGCCTTTGCGGGCTTCTGGCAGCTTCTCGATCACCGATGGATCGGCCCAGTATTTGTACTCGGCTTCCGGCACCATGATTTCGACGTTGCCGAAGATCTGGGCGTTCTCTTTGGTCATCAGGCCGTAGATGTGGTCGGGGTGGAAGTGGGTGACGACGATGGTGTTGATGCTGGCCGGATCGATGCCAGCGGCCTTGAGGTTTTCACCGAGCAAGTTGGTGCCGGGGGCGCCGCCGGGGCCGTTGCCCGCATCGAACATGATGGTTTTGCCGCCGGATTTGATCACGGTGACGGTATACGCGTTGGGGTTCTTCTCGTTCGGCAGCTTGAGTTTGGCGAGCGCGGCTTTGACGTCGTCAATCGAGGCGTTTTTGATGAAGCCCGCGTTGTGGTCGCGCTCAATCGCGCCCTCGAAGACGGTGGTGACTTCGATGTCGCCGATCTTGAACTTTTTGAACTTCATGGCGGTTGGGTTCATCGCCGAGGCACCCGCAGCTGCCTGAGCCATGGCGGACGGGATGATCTCCATCGGCTTCGACAAGCCGAAGACGGCGGCAGCGGTGGCGGTTGACAGGAAGGTGCGGCGGTCAAAATTCAGCATGGTATGATCCTTTGGAGTTATGACGCTTAGGATTACGCAGGGCTTTGCAGTATGGTTCGTTCGATCACTATACGCCGCCGCGATTGGACCCGCCATGCCCGAAAATACAGCGCTGAAACTCGTCAGCTTCGATAATAGCTACGCCCGGCTGCCGGACCGCTTCTATGCCCGCCAGCAGCCGACGCGCGTGAAAGCGCCGGTGCTGATCAAACTCAACGAGGGGTTGGCCCGCGAGCTGGGTCTGGATCCAGCGCGGCTGACGGCGGCGGATGCGGCACAGATATTCTCTGGCAACCTGATGACTGAGGGGGCTGAACCGCTGGCGCAAGCTTACGCCGGGCATCAGTTCGGCAACTTCCAGCCGCAGTTGGGCGATGGCCGGGCGATCCTGCTGGGCGAGGTGATCGATACGCTCGGACAACGGCGCGACATACAACTCAAGGGCTCCGGTCCGACGCCGTTTTCGCGCAACGGCGATGGGCGGGCGGCGCTCGGTCCGGTGCTGCGTGAATACATCGTCAGTGAGGCGTTTGCCGCACTTGGGATCCCGGCGACGCGGGCGCTGGCGGCGGTGACGACGGGCGAGGACGTGTGGCGGGAACCGGTGCAGCCCGGCGCGGTGTTCACCCGTGTGGCGGCGAGCCATGTCCGCGTCGGCACGTTCCAGTATTTCGCCGCGCGGGGTGACACTGAGGGCGTCAAGACGCTGGCGGATTATGTCATCGCGCGGCACTATCCGGATGCAGCCCTGGCCGATAACCGCTACCGGGCGCTGTTGGATGCGGTGGTTGCCGGACAGGCCAAGCTGATCGCGCAATGGCTGCTGGTCGGCTTCATCCATGGCGTGATGAACACGGACAACTGCTCGATTGCCTGCGAAACCATCGATTTCGGGCCGTGCGCGTTCATGGATACGTACAATCCCGGCCAGGTGTTCAGCTCCATCGACCGGGCCGGACGCTACGCTTACGCCATGCAGCCGCGCCTGGTGAAATGGAACCTCGCCCGGTTCGCCGAGACGCTGTTGCCGCTGCTGGCTGATAACGCAGATGCTGGTGTGGAGGTGGCCCAAGAGGCGCTCGCCGCGTTCAGCGAGCACTTCGAGGCGGCGTATGCGGCGGGCCTGCGCCGTAAGCTCGGCCTGCTGACGGCTGAGGCGGATGATCTGGCGCTCGGCCAAGACTTGCTGGAGCGGATGGCCGAACAAGGCGCGGATTTCACGATTGTGTTCCGCGGGCTGTGTGCGGCGGTGGGCGGTGACGATGCTGTGCGTGCGCAGTTCACTGACCCCGCCGCGTTTGATGAGTGGGCGGCGAAATGGCGGGCTCGGTTGGCGTCAGAGGGCGGCGACACCGTCGCGCGTGAAAAACTGATGCGGTCGGCCAATCCGGCGTTCATTCCGCGCAATCATCGCATCGAGGAGGTCATCGTCGCCGCTGTCACCAAGGGCGACTACGCCTCATTTGAGCGCCTGCTGTCGGTGCTAGCCAAACCCTTCGACGACCAGCCCGATAACGCCGCCTATGCCGACGCCCCCAAACTCGCCGAAGTCGTGAAGGCGACATTCTGCGGGACGTGATGTGATGAAAAACGTGTTGTTCATCTGCTCGCAGAATAAGCTGCGCTCGCCGACGGCGGAGCAGGTGTTCGCGCGCTATCCGGACATTGAGACGGCATCGGCAGGGCTGAACAACGATGCCGAGAACCCAGTGACGGGCGAGCTGGCCGAGTGGGCTGACTTGATCTTTGTGATGGAGGCCACCCACCGTTCAAAGCTGCAACAGAAGTTCAAGCGCCACCTGAAGCGCGCCAAAGTCATCTGCCTCGATATCCCCGACAACTACACCTTCATGGACCCGGCGCTCGTGGCTTTGCTGGAGGCCCGCGTGCCGAAGTTTCTTTGAGGTGACTTTGTCGCGTTGATGGGCAATGTTGATGCAAGTTCGCTGTCGTCCCCTCTCCCCGTTCTTCACGGGGAGAGGGTTAGGGTGAGGGGCGGCAACAGGCTCAAAACAAGCCGCCGCCCCTCACCCCGACCCTCTCCCCGTTGAAGTGCAGACAACGGGGAGAGGGAGCAAAGGCGCTCACCCTTTACTTTGAGGCTCCCATGCCGACCCGTACCGCCAAGCCTGCCACTGCCTCCAACGAACCCATCACCGGGGGTATGGCGATTGTGGAGCAGTTGATTGCCAACGGTGTGGATACGCTGTTCGGGTTGCCGGGGGCGCAGATGTACGGGCTGTTCGATGCCTTGCAGGTGCGCTCTGATCAGATCCGCACCTACGGCGCGCGGCATGAGCAGGGCTGTGGTTACATGGCGTTCGGCTATGCCCGCTCTACGGGGCGGCCGGGCATTTTCAGCGTCGTGCCGGGGCCTGGCCTGCTCAACACCACTGCGGCGCTGTGTACGGCGCACAGCTGCGCAGCGCCCGTTCTATGCATCACCGGACAGGTGCCGACGCAGTTCCTGGATCGCGGACGTGGGCACCTGCACGAGCTGAAGGATCAGCTGGATGCCGTCGCCGGGTTCACCAAGTGGACCGCCCGCATTGAGCGCCCCGCCGATGCGCCGCGCATCATCAACGAGGCGTTCCGGCAAATGCTGACTGGCCGTCCCGGCGCGGTGGTGCTCGAAATGGCCTGGGATGTGTTCACGGTGAAAGATCACGTTCAGCTGCTACCGCGCGCCGAGATTGAACCACCGCTGCCTGCGTCGCCCATCGAAATCGAGCGGGCCGCCAAGCTGATTGCCGCAGCCAAACAGCCGATGATCTTCACTGGGTCCGGCGCGCAACACGCCAGCGATGCCGTCCGGGCGCTGGCGGAGGAGCTGGATGCGCCGGTGACCGCCATGCGCAGCGGGCGCGGCGTCATGCCGGAGGACCACGTGCTCGGTCTCTCCAGTCATGCGGCCTATCTGCTGTGGCCAAAGGTGGATGTTGCCATCGGCATCGGCACGCGCATGGAATTGCCCTTTATGCGCTGGGATAACATGATGGTGCTGAACGATAAACCGAGCGCGCCGCCGCACATCGTCCGCATCGAAATCGACCCGGTGGAGTTGCGCCGCCTCGTGCCGCACGCGGGCATTGTCGCCGATGCCAGCCAGGGCACTATGGCGCTGCTGGAGGCGGTGCGGAAACTCAGGGCTAAGCCGGTCAAAGCCGCCAGTGTAACCGCGCGGGCGACGATCACTGAGGCATCGCAAAAAGCCCGCACCGCCTACAGTTCCGTGCAGCCCCAGATCGCCTACCTCGACGTGATCCGCGCCTGTTTAGGCCGCGATGGCATCTTCATCACGGAACTGAGCCAGATGGGGTTCGCGTCGTACTTCGGCTACCCCGTATACGAGCCGCGCACTTACATCTCGGAGGGTTATCAGGGCACGCTCGGCTTTGGCTTCCCAACCGGGCTCGGCGTCAAGGTCGCGCACCCGGATAAGCCGGTGCTGTCCGTGACCGGCGATGGCGGCTTTATGTTTGCCGTGCAGGAATTGGCCACCGCTGCCCAGGAAAGCATCCCGCTGGTGACCCTGGTGTTCAACAACAACGCTTACGGCAACGTGTTGCGCGACCAGCAAGTAGGGTTCGGCAACCGCGTCATCGGCAGCGTGCTCAAGAACCCGGATTTCATGGATCTTGCGGCCGCCTTCGACGTCGAAGGCCACCGCGTCGCCAGCCCCGAAGCCCTACGCCCGGTGCTGACCAAGGCGCTGAAGGCGGGCAAACCCGTGCTGATCGAAGTGGCGGTCGAGCAGGGGTCAGAGACAAGCCCCTGGCCGTTCATCACGCCGAAGGGGGCGCCGCGTTGAGGCTGCGCTTGACTGCGGGACCTGCTATCATCGCCTCGGCTCAGCAGTTTCATCAGCCCCCGCTGCTGACATGCTGTGTCTGACAACGGAGAAAATCCATGCGCAACAAGACACATCGCTTAAGTACTTTCGGACTCGCTGCAACCCTATTTCTTGTCGGAATGCCCCTCGCGGCAAACGCTCAATCTGCTGCTGAGATGACATTTTTTATCACGTCAGCAGGTAAAGGCGATGGTGCCAATCTCGGCGGGCTTGAAGGAGCCGATGCCCACTGTGCAGCGCTCGCTAAAGCCGTCGGATCAACAACGACGGCTTGGAAAGCCTACCTTAGCACCACAGCCCCAGCCGGCGATGCTGGCGTCAACGCGCGGGAACGCATCGGCAAAGGTCCATGGAAAAACGTCAAGGGTGACGTGGTCGCCGCAACCGCCGATGAGCTGCACTCGGACAAGACCAACATGACTAAAGCCACCGTACTCACTGAAAAAGGTGAAGCGGTCTCCGGTCGTGGCGACGCCGTGAACATGCACGACATCCTGACTGGGTCCGATCCTAACGGCATGTATTCGACTGCTGGCGGCGATACCAATTGCGGCAATTGGACCAAAAACGGTGACGGCTCAGCGATCGTTGGCCACCATGACCGGGTTGGCCTCAAAGTTACGCGCCACATGACGTCGTGGAACTCGTCACACGGTAGCGCTGGCTGCAGCCAAGACGCGCTGAAGAAAACCGGCGGCAACGGGCTGTTCTACTGCTTCGTTGCAAACTAACTGAACGTGGAAGGCGGTGCGGCAACGATCCGTACCGCTGCCCTCACACCCACCGTGACATTAGCCCCGCGTCATGCAGCCGACCATCAGCACCATGTGGGCGATGAACAGGGCCCAGAATTCGTGGCCTTTGATCCAGGGGATCTCGGCGTTGAAGAATTTGACGACGACGATGCAGACCGTGAGAATGACGGCGAGCATGAAGATCAACAGGTTCGGCGCTTTAAGGCCCATGGAATTTGCTCCTGCAATGGCTCTGGCCATGATGACACCTCTGGTTCATTAGAATCGAGTTGTTTATACCCGCTTGGGCCGGGTGATGCCCAACCCCGGCCATGCGAAAACTGAGGACAACTCCGGCAGAACCCGGCTGGTCGGCGGTTCGCGGACGCTCCTGCAACCGCCAGCCCTTGGCATACGCGCGGCGGTCGCCTAGTACTCCGGCCAACCGTCCCACTGATGAGGATCAACAGCCATGTTCCCAAAACCGCGCGCCGATCTCGTCCCCAACACCGCTGACTTTGAGCGGCTGCCGCTGGTCAAGCCGTCGGGCTTCCGCGAATATGATGCGCGCTGGTTGTTCCCGCAGGACATCAACCTGATGGGCCTGAACGCGTTGGGCCTCGGCCTGGCCACCCTGTTCGATGCGCACAAGAAGCCGAAGCGGTTCGTCGTTGGGCATGACTTCAGGTGGTATTCGGCATCGGTGAAGCAGGCGCTGGTCAACGGCCTGATTATGGGCGGCGCAGAGGTGCACGACATTGGCCTAGCGCTGTCGCCGATGGCGTACTACGCCCAGTTTGCGCTGGATGTGCCGGGCGTGGCGATGGTCACCGCCAGCCACAACGATAACGGCTGGACCGGCATCAAAATGGGCATGAACCGCCCCATGACGTTCGGCCCGGATGAGATGAACCAGCTGCGCGACATCGTGCTGGGCGGCAAGTTCACATCTGGCGGCGCGGGCAAGTACATCTTCGTCGCCGACATGATGGACCGCTACATCGCCTCGCTGACCGACCGGCCGAAACTCAAGCGCAAGCTCAAGGTTGTCGTCGCCTGCGGCAATGGCACGGCGGGCGCGTTCGCCCCGCAAGTGATGGAGGCGATCGGTTGCGAGGTGGTCCGCCTGGATTGCGACCTCGACCACTCGTTCCCGCGCTACAACCCGAACCCCGAAGACATGAAGATGCTGCACGCCATGTCGGAGGCCGTGCTCAAGCACAAAGCCGACGTTGGCCTCGGCTTCGATGGGGACGGCGACCGCTGCGGCGTGGTGGACAACGAAGGCCACGAAATCTTCGCCGATAAGGTCGGCGTGATGCTCGCCCGCGATTTGTCGGCCATCCATAAGAACGCCCGCTTCGTCGCTGACGTCAAGTCGACCGGCTTGTTCCTAACCGACCCCGTGCTGAAGGCGCAGGGCGCGACGACGACCTACTGGAAGACCGGCCACAGCTACATGAAGCGCTACACCCACGAGGTGAAAGCACTGGTCGGCTTCGAGAAATCCGGCCACTTCTTCTTCCAGCCGCCGCTCGGTCGCGGCTACGACGACGGCATTGTTGCAGCACTTGCCGTCTGTGACATGCTGGATCGCGCACCAGACAAGAGCATGGCCGACCTGCAGCGCGCCCTGCCGAAAACTTGGGGCTCGCCGACGATGTCGCCCAAATGCGGCGATGACGTCAAATACGGCATCGTCGACCAGGTCATCGCGCACTATCAGGGCCTGCACAAAACTGGCACCAAAGTGGCGGGTCAGAAGATCGTCGATCTGATCACTGTCAACGGCGTCCGCGTCGTGTTGGAAGATGGCACCTGGGGATTGGTGCGCGCGTCGTCGAACAAGCCGGAACTGGTGGTCGTGGTCGAGAGCCCGACAGCTGAGGCCAATATGCGCGCCATCTTCGCCGACATCGACGGCCTGCTGGCGACCCACAAAGAAGTCGGCGCGTATAACCAGAAGATCTGAGGACAACGGCGGCGCTGGTCAGAAACTTCTGGTCAGCGCCGGAAGATGACGTTATACGCACTCCAGACGCGTCGATTGTACGCGCAATTGCCGGCTTAGCTCAGCGGTAGAGCAGCGGTTTTGTAAACCGAAGGTCGGGGGTTCAATCCCCTCAGCCGGCACCAGTAACATCAGTGACTTAGCTTGAATGTTCCGCCCCCGCCTGATGCTCTGGGTAGCAGAATGGCTGAGATGTACTGACGCAGTTTGAGGCAAACCTGCAGGTGCATTTCAACTGGGATCGGATAGTTCCGATCCGGTCGGCGCGCTATCCCTTTTCTCCGCTGTTCAAGACGCCAAGCGGTTGGTTTTAATCACGAATTGCGATGGTTCTCCGGCGAAACCGGGCAGCAGCGTCCTCAGGACTATCTCCAACTCTTCGCTACCGGAGCCAACATTGAGGATGCCAGACCGCTCAATTATACCAGTGAGCCAATTGGTTGACCTCATGGTTTTTTCTCCCGTCCCCGTTGCGGGAGAAGGGCCTGGGATCGGGGGCAAAACACCCCCCCCCACCTCACGCGGCTACCAGCCTTAATTGGCAGCGGGCTATAACAGAGGGGCCGTATCGACGACACGGCCCTCGTCATTATCGATGCGATTATTAGGATGGTTATTTCGCTTTTTCAATCTTGGTCAAGGTGAACTGCCCATTGATCTTATCGAGGTTGAACTGGACTTTGTCACCGGGTTTGACTGCTGTAATCATGGCAGGATCGCCCGCTTTGAAGATCATTGTCATCGCATCCATGTCGTATTTCTTGATCGGTTCATGCTTGATCGTCAACTTGCCCTGGTCGGCGTCGACCTTTGTAACTTCTCCCTTGGTCATCGCGTCCTGAGCGGACACCGTTGCCGGTGCGATTGACATGGCGGCGAGGGTGGCGATGGCGATAAGTGACTTACGCATAGTTTTCTCCTGTTGGTAGTGAGGTTTTGGTCACCCGTTCGGGTGCGAATGGACCGGTTCGGCACGTGTCACTGCACGACTGTAGCCTTGGCCGGTGACTTGGTTGTTGATTTTGCCTTGGCGACGACTTCGACCACGCCTTTCATTCCAGCCTCATAATGGCCTGGAATAAGGCAGGCGTATTCATAAGTGCCGAGCTTGGAGAACTTCCAAAGCAAATCAGCGGACTTCTTCGACACGACCCGTTTGCCGTTCGGATCGTCATGCTCCATTTCGGGATTCTTCTGCATGGCGATGGCGTGCTTTTTATTCTCCTCAAAGGTCTCCAGCATAAACTCGTGGTCGAGTTCACCGGCATTCTTGATGACGAATTTTACCTGTTCACCTTGTTTCACCACAATTTTCGCAGGTTCAAAGGACATCGTGCCGTTGCCTTCCTTTGCGGTCATTTCGACAGTTCGGAATGGCTTTTTAGGGTCGCCCGGCGTGCCTGCGTTAAATGACACGTGCTTATGACCTTTAGGACCTTCGGCTGCACTTGCATTGCTTGCAAGTGTTGCCGGAAGCAGTAGCGCCAAAACGCAGCAGGTGATTCTAGTGACCATTCATTTCCCCCTATTAAGTTGACTGGCCGACGATGAGCTAATGTCAGACTTAGGCGAAACCATGTGTCTGCATGCCCAAATTGCATCTATTGTGTAACAGTGCGTCACTGGCTGACGTTCAGTGCTGGCCGTGCCCCTTGGGCTTCACCGCACGCACTTCGATGTCGCCCTTGCCGCTGTTCGGCTTAACGGCACCGGTTTTTTGAACGCCGTTGCCAGTCTTGGTGGCGGGCTGAGCCGGAGCTTTGACGGCGTCGGGCACAGGTCCCTTGTATTCAAAAGCGACAGTGCCAGGCGGATGCTTGAACCAGCCGGGATCTTTGTAGTCGCCAGACGCCAGTCCCTCGCGCACCTTAACCACGGTGAACATCCCGCCCATTTCCAGTGCGCCGAATTGTCCAAATCCGGTCATCATCGGCAACGTGTTGTCCGGTAGCGGCATTTCCATCTCGCCCATGTCGGCCATACCGGCCTGCCCCATGGCCATGTACCCCTTCACGACCTTGTCGATCTTTTTCTTCACCTCTTTGGTGTCGACGCCGATGTACGTTTTGGTGTCGTGGCCCATGGCGTTCATCGTGTGATGCGACTTGTGGCAATGGATTGCCCAGTCACCTTCGTTCTCGGCCTTGAATTCAAATGCGCGCATCTGGCCAACCGCGCAGTCCACAGTGACTTCCGGCCAGCGGGATTCAGGCCGCGTCCAACCGCCGTCCGTGCAGGTCACCTCAAAGTCATAGCCGTGCATGTGGATCGGGTGGTTGGTCATCGTCAGGTTGCCGAACCGGATGCGCACTTTGTCGTTCTTGGCGACCACTAGAGGATCGATGCCGGGAAAGGCGCGGCTGTTCCAGGTCCACAGATTGAAATCGAGCATCGTGTTGACCTTCGGCACGTAGCTGCCTGGATCGATGTCATAGGCGTTGAGCAGGAACACAAAATCCCGGTCGACCCGCATGAATTTCGGGTCCTTGGGATGGACCACGAAGAAGCCCATCATGCCCATGGCCATCTGGGTCATT